>NZ_JBFAKW010000040.1:0-71649 GCF_040655955.1 Streptomyces sp. NPDC050263
CCCCAACAAACCTCGGACTCCCATTTAATAGGGGGGAATTTATCTCATTCTGGGGCCTAGAGCGGCGCCCCGGCGCGGGCGGGGCCGGCCCCCCCCCCCCCCCCCCGACACCCTTACAGGGACGGCACTCGCGGGCCCCGGGGTGGGTCCACGCGGGCACGACCGCACCGTCGGCGAGCGCGATCGGCTCGCCGACGGTGCGGGTGGTTCCGTTCAGGACGGTCCGGGCGCCCACTCGGTGCGGGGGAACCCGGGCCGGCCGGTCCGTTTGCAGTTGTGGGTCCAACGGTCCTCCGGCCCGGTGGCCCGGTGGCCCGGTGGGAACCTCAGCCCAGGCCGGCCGACTTCAGCCAGGCCTTGGCGACGTCCAGCGGGTCCTTGCTCTCCAACTGCACCTGGGAGTCCAGGTCGAGCAGGGTCTTCGTGTCGAGCTTGGCGGAGACGGCGTTGAGCGCGTCGACGCCCTCCTGGGAGAGCCCGCTCTTGTAGACCAGCGGAGTCACGTTCGCGAATCCGAAGAGGTTCTGCGGGTCCTGGAGAACGACGAACTTCTCCTTGGTGATCGTCGGGTCCGTGGTGAAGAGGTCCGCGGCCTGCACGGTGTTCTGCTTCAGCGCGGCCTGGGTCAGCGGGCCGCCCGCGTCGAGCGCCTTGAAGGACTTGAACTTCAGCCCGTAGACCGACTCCAGGCCGACCATGCCCTGCTGACGGGTCTGGAACTCGGGCGAACCGCCCAGCACCAGGTCCGGCGCGACGTCCTTGAGGTCCGCGAGCGTGGACGTCGCGGTGAGGTTGTACTTCTTCGCGGTCGCCGCGTTGAGCGTGACGGAGTCCTTGTCCTCGGCGGGGGACGACTCCAGCAGCGTCAGCTTGGAGTCGAGCTTGGCCTTCGCCGCGGCGTTCACCGTCTCGAGCGACTTCTGCTCGGCCTTCGCGTCGAGGTACGCCAGCAGCGAGCCGTTGTACTCCGGGAGAACCGTGATGGAACCGTTCTTGAGCAGGCCGTACGTGGTCTCACGGCTGCCGATGTTGGGCTTGTAGGACACCTTGATGCCCTTGGCCTTCAGGGCCTCGCCGTAGATGTCGGCGATCAGGATGCTCTCGGCGAAGTTGTTGGAGCCGACGACCACGGTGTCGCCGGCCGCCTTGCCGCCGGCCAGCGGGTCGGAGGTGTCGTCGGAAGAGGAGGAGCATCCCGCCAGCAGGGCCGTCATCGCGGCAAGGGCGACGGCCGCCGCACCGGGGTGGTTCCTGAGGGACCTGCTGCTGTGGGCGTTGGAAGTCACGGTTCTCGTTCCGGGCTGGGGGGTAGATGAAAGTTCAATCACTGTGGCCTGATCCAATCCAGCCGCTTCTCGGTCAGTCAAGGGCGGCAGGATTACCGATTGGCTTCGATCCGCGATCGCTTGTGCGCGGATCGGGAGATCACCTGTGTACCCCTCCGGAGGCCCTCGCAAGGCCCTCCTACGCCGCTTCGTAATCGATTCTTGACGTAGGGCGACGCGCTCGACCGTTCGAATAGACGATAGTGTCGCCGGAGTTGGCGTCCGCCACAGCAGTCGGCGGCGGCCACGGCGGTGTACGGGGGCCACACCGGTGTCGTGGAATTTCGGACACTTGCGTGCAGGGAACAAACAGGAAACAGCACGCATGCAGCACCCCCTTTGCACGCATGCAACGCCCTTTTGAAGGAGGCCCGGTGTCCACGAAAGAGGTGGACGCTCCCGCCCGGTCGGCACCCTTGGCGCCGTCGTCCGTGCGTCGGAGTCTGCGGAGTTTCGCCGACCGGTGGCCCTTCCAGCGCAAGCTGAACGTACTCGTCGGTATCCCGCTGGCGGTGATCGCCCTCCTGCTGACGTACCTCATCGTCGACCTGGTGCAGGAGTCGAACCGCGCGGAGGACTCCGCCCAACTGGTGCGGGACAGCGCTCAGGTGGCCCAGCTCCTCTCCCGACTGCAGAACGAACACCAGCAGGCCATCCTGCTCTCCGTGCGGCACGAGGCGTCCCTCGACGGCGGCACCCCCTCGACGGATGCGTACCGGCAGGCGCAGGCCGCCGTGGACGCGCAGGTCAAGAAGGTCGTCAGCACCTTCGGCGACCGACTGCCGGACACCGAGGCGCAGGCCCTGCGAGAGGTCGAGGGTCTGAGTGGGCTGCGCTCCACCATCGAGCAGGGTTATCTGCCCGCCGACAACATCGACCCCGCGTACTCCGGCGCGGCCACCGGCCTCATCGACGGCCTGGGCCTGGACCGCAACTCCGCGCTGGCCACCACCTTCACCGGCAATCTGCTCGACTCGCTGCTGCGTGCCGACGCCGCCCACGGCGCCTACGAGACCGGCGTGTTCTCCGCCCGCACCGGCGACAGCAACGCGCTCATCGAGTTCACCGGCGCGGTCGGCTCGTACGAGCTGTACACCTACCAGGCCGAGCGGTTCGAGCGGTTCGCCACCGCCGCTCAGTCCGACAAGCTCGGCGACATCGAGCACAACTCCGCGCAGGCCTCCATCAGTCGGCACTTCGCCGAACTGGCCGTCGACCCCAGCGCGTTGCAGGCGGAGTCGACGGCCGACATCCGCAGAGCGTTCCGGACGGCCATCGCCTCCTACCCCGAGTACAGCGCGCAGGCCGGCACCCGGCTCCAGATCACCACCTCGCTCATCGACCAGATCGCCGACCGGGCCGACGACGCCTCGGTCAGTGCCCAGTGGCGCGTCGGCCTGCTGCTGAGCCTGGCTCTGATCGGCTTCGCGCTCTGGATCGCCTTCTCCATCCTGGTCCGCCGCTCCGTGGTCCGCCCGGTGCTGGCGCTGACCGACGCCGCCCAGGAGGTCGCGGAGGTCGCGGGCCGTGAACTCGCCCGTGTCGCCGACGACGACGCCGAGGAGTCCGGGCCGCCGCGGCTGCGTGAGCTCCCGGTCACCGCGGACGACGAGATCGGCGCACTCGCCGAGGCCTTCAACAACGTGCAGACCACCGCGGCCGCGCTGCTGGAGCGCCAGGTGCTCAGCCGGCGCAACGTCGCCGAGATGTTCGGCAACGTCGGCCGCCGCGTCAGCAACCTGACGACCCGTCAGTTGGCCTTGATCGACGCGGTGGAACGCGGCGAGACCGACCCTGCCCTGCTCGAACGCCTCTACTCCATCGACCACATCGCGGTCCGGCTGCGTCGCAACGCCGACAGCCTGATGCTGCTGGCCGGCATCCGCGAGACCGTCCTGGACGGCGGTCCGACCGCCCTCACCAACGTCGTACGCGCAGCCCTCGGCCAGATCGAAGGCTTCCAGCGGGTACGGCTGCGGGCCGCGACCGAGACCATGGTCGAGCCCGACATCATCGGCGACCTGACGCTGATGATCGCCGAACTCCTCGAGAACGCCGTGTCGTTCTCGCCCGAGGGCAGCCCCGTCGAGGTGGTCGTGGGCACCGATGCCGACGGCGCGTCGATCACCGTCGCCGACCACGGCCTGGGCATGAGCGTGGAGCGCCTCGCCGAGGAGAACGCCCGTCTGGTGCGCCGCGAACGCCTCGACGTCGTCCCGACGAAGGTGCTCGGCCTGTTCGTGGTCGGTGCGCTCGCCCGCCGCTGGGACGTCGACGTCACCCTGTCCCGCACCCCGGGCGGCGGTGTGACGGCCGAGGTGCTGATCCCCTCGACACTGCTCCTGACGATGAGCGAGGTCGGCCCGGCGGGCAAGCCCGCCCCCCTCGCCCCGCCTTCTTCCCTCGCCGTCCCCGCACTCGCCGCGCCGTCGGCTCCCGCGGCCGGCCCCTCCCCGTCCTCCTCGGTCCCGTCCTGGGCCTCGAACGAGGACGACCCGAACTCGCTCCCGCGCCGGGTCCCCCGCCGCGACCCGTCCCCCGCCGACCGGGAACCAGAGGCCCCCCTCACCCCGACGGCCACCGCCGAAAGCCCGACGACCGACTCGGCCGCCGTCGCCTCCGCCGCGGCGGATTCCGGTGCCGCCGTCCGTACGGCGAAGTCCGAGTCCCCGGCCGAGGCTGACGGCCCCGTCCCTGCCGCGGCCCCGGCGGCCGCAGCGAGCCCCGTGGCCCGCACGCACCCGGCCGAACCAGGGATCCCGGCACCCCGCACAGCCGAGCCGACGCTCCACACCCGTGCGCAGGACGGAATGGAGGCGGACACCGGTACGCCCGAGCCGGCACCCCGCGCCCACGCGGCGGCCGGCCACGACGGCAGCTCGGCCGACCCGGCAGGCCGACCCGCGCTCCCCGCCCGCCGGGCGGAACCGGTCGCGACCGACCGCGTCAACGGCGGCGCCGCCTCCGCCGAACCGTCACCGCTGGGCGGCGACGGTCCCCGTCCCCTCCGCCGACGCGTACGCGGGGCCACCCTGCGGACGACCGTCGACGCCGCCGCCCAGCAGGCGGCGCGGCAGGCCCCGCGCATCGCCGACGCGGACGCCGTCCGCAATTCGCTCGACGAGTTCGAGGCGGCCGTGGCCCGCGCCCACCGCGACACCGGTGAACACCCACGCCCGACCTACGGCCCTGCCGACGGCCTCTCCGAAGACCCCACCGCTCGCCGGAACGACCGCCGGCGCGACCACCGTCCCGACGATCACCCCGATCGGGCCGAGCGGACAGAGCCGTCCGACTCGTCGTCCGACCTGATCACCGATCCGATCACGGTTCGGGACACCACGCACCACCAGAACCACCTTCCGGAAGGAGCCGAGCAGTGAGCACGTCGACAGGTGAGACTCCCGCCGGAGACACCAAGCCGACCGATCTGCGGGCCGCCGCAGCCGACTTCACCTGGCTGCTCAACCGTTTCGCCACCGAGACCGCGGGCGTCGTGGACGCCATCGCGGTGTCCTCCGACGGGCTGCTGATCGCCGTGTCGGAGCTGCGCGAGCACGCCGACTCCGAGCGGCTGGCCGCGATCGTCTCGGGCATCACCAGCCTGGCCGCCGGCGCCTCCGGCAACTACGGCCTGGGCGGCCTGAACAAGGTCATCATCGATCTGGAGGGCGGCCATGTCCTGGTCTCCGCGATCGGCAGCGGCGCCGTGCTCGGCGTGGTCACCGACAAGGAGGCCAAGCTGGGCAACATCGCCTACGAGATGACGGTGTTCGCCAACCGCGCCGGCAGCGCGCTCAGCCCACAGCTCGTCCTGGAACTCAAGAACAGCGTCGGCGCCACGCGTACGCGTTGACGCGTGCAACCGTAGAGAAAGCGATTTCCGATGGCGGACGGCCGTACCCCGCGCGGGGCAGGCGAGGACGGCGTCGCCCCCGTCGGCCCCGCGCCCGCGGTCCGGCCGTTCCTGGTCACCGCCGGCCGGGTGGCGGGCGGTGCCGGCGAGGCGTCGTCCGGCCGGACGATGCCCGTGGAGACCCAGTTGGTGGCCACCGCCGACGGGCTCGGCGCGCTCGGCCGGCTCTCCTTCGAACAGCACGACATCGTCGCCGCCTGCCGTGTGCCGCAGTCGATCGCGGAGATCGCGGCCAGGCTGCGGCTGCACCTGAACGTGGTGCGGGTTCTCGCCGAGGACCTGCGGGCGGCGGGGCAGCTCTCGGTGCACGTGCCCGACTCCGGCGTCACCCACGACGCATCCGTTCTGCGCAGGGTTATCGATGGCCTGCGGGCCATCCCCGACTCCCGGGGGGTACTCCGTGACACCGACTGAACCGCTGGTCCGCACCTCGGCCGGCCAGGCCGCCGTACGGCCGCCGCTGCCGGTGAAACTGGTGATCGCGGGCGGCTTCGGCGTGGGCAAGACCACCGCCGTCGGCTCGATCTCCGAGATCGAGCCGCTGACCACCGAAGCGGCCATCACCGAGGTCGCGGCGGGGGTGGACGACCTCAGCCACACCCCGCGCAAGACCACCACCACGGTCGCGATGGACTTCGGCTGCATCACCATCGACCCCACTCTGAAGCTGTATCTGTTCGGCACGCCCGGACAGGAGCGGTTCGGTTTCATGTGGGACGACATCGTGGAGGGCGCGATCGGCGGGCTCGTCATCGTCGACACCCGCCGGCTCGACGACTGCTACGCCGCCGTCGACTACTTCGAGCACAAGCAGATCCCGTTCGCCGTCGCGGTAAACGCCTTCGACGGTCATGTCGCGCACACGCTGGACGAGGTCCGCTGGGCTCTCGACGTGTCGGACGGCGTCCCGCTCCTGGTCTTCGACGCCCGCGAGCGCGGCTCGGTACGGGACGCCCTGCTCGTCGTACTGGAACAGGCGCTGGCCCGCTCGGAGGGCTGACGGAACGGCCATTGGGGTGCGCTCGGGCGCACTCGGGCGTGGAGGGGGAATGGCCTCCCCCGCGCCCGAGTCGCCCCGTCATGAGCCATGGCGAAAGCCGTTACGACGACGGCCGCGGCGGCCGTACGATCACCGACCCGCCTGCCCTGCACGACCCCACGCCCTTCGGCTACAGCCATGCCGTGTCGGCGCCCGGCGAACTCGTCTTCCTCGCGGGGCAGTACGCCTCGGACACGTCCGGCGCCCCGATACCCGGCGATTTCGCCGCCCAGGTGTAACTGGCCCTCGACCGGCTGGAGTCGGCGCCGGCCGGCGTCGGTCTTCGACTCGAGCACGTCGTGCGGCTGGGTACGTTCATCGTCGACCACGACCCCGGCAAGCTCGAGACGCTCGGGAGGGCGCTGCACTCCCGCTTCGGCAACCGGATGCCGGCGCAGACCATGAGCGGGGTCGCCGCGCCGGCCCTGCCCGGGATGCTGTTCGAGTTCGACGCGGTCGCCGTACGGCCTACGCCTCGGAGCCAGGCCCTGTCGCCGTCCCTCGGTCGAGCGACCAAGCCAGCACAGCCGCGCCGACGGGTACCGCGACAAGGCTGCCGACGAGGATGCCCACGTCCGCGTCGACCGGTGGGGGAAACGCCCAGTTCACCGCTGCGGCCCCGAGCAGGGTCGTCGTGACCAGCGCCAGGAGGGCGACCACGACCGCAGACCGACGCCGGGGCCCCGCGCGGTAGGCCTCCGCCGCGGGCCAGACGGCGAACATGGCCGCCATCATGAAGACGAGACCGGGGTCGGGCAGCCACCCGAACGGCCACGTCACCAGGGTGACGACCCCGGCGAACGCGAGGCCGAGGAGTTCCATCCCGACGGTGGACACCACCACGTCCCACGGACGGTGCGGAGCCGGGTGGTTCCCGCTGTCCTCGTCGTCGGCCACGTCGGCAGAGTAGCCGACAGCAGGGTGAATGCCCCCTGGTGCGGCCTCAGTTGCTCCTGCGCACCCCCGGCGACACGGTCAGCTTGGTCGCCGCCCAGAACAGCGCGAGCGTGGCGAGGGCCAGACCGGCGACCAGGGTGGCGCCGCCCACGACCTTCTCGTAGTCGTGCTGGTAGAGGCCGTCGACGATGTAGCGGCCGAGGCCGCCGAGGCTGACGTACGCGGCGATGGTGGCCGTGGAGACGATCTGGATGGCCGCCGAGCGCAGACCGCCGAGGATGATCGGGAGCGCGACGGGCAGTTCGACGCGCAGCAGGATGTCGGACTCGCGCATGCCCATACCGCGAGCGGCGTCCACCGGGGAGGGGTCGACGGAGCGCATCGCCTCGTAGGTGGTGACCAGGATCGGCGGGACGGCGAGGACGACCAGCGGGATCATCACCGGCAGCAGGCCGAACCCGAGCACGATGGTCGTCACGACCAGCAGGCCGAAGGTGGGCAACGCCCGGCCGGCGGTGGCAACCAGGGAGAGAACGTTTCCACCACGTCCGTAGTGACCCGTCACCAGACCGATCGGCAGCCCGATCGCAGCCGCGAGGACGAGTGCTTCCACGGAGTACTGGACGTGTTCCCACAGACGGGTGGGGATTCCGTCGTAACCCTGCCAGTGCGCGCTGTCGTTGAAGAAAGCGTTTATGAAATTGAGTACGTTCACCGGGCTGCGTCCTCCAGGGCGGGCACGGCCGGTGCGGGCCGCCGGCCCCCGGCGGTCTTGGACTCTCCGCCGCCCGCTCCACCCTTTCCGCGCTTACCGCCCTTGCCGCCCGTCCCGCTCGGCATCCAGGGCGTGAGCAGGATGCGTACGCCGACCAGCGCGGCGTCCGCCAGAATCGCCAGAACGGCGCTGGTGATCACGGAGTTCCAGGCGAGTTCCGGCCGGTTGTAGATCTGCGCGTCGTGCAGCAGGTTGCCGAGCGCGCCCTGGTTGCCGATCAGCATGCCGACGCTGACCAGGCTGATGCTGGACACGGTGGCCACCCGCAGACCGGCGATGATCGCGGGCACCGCGATCGGCAACTGCACCTGGAGGTAACGGCGTACGGGGCCGAAGCCCATGGCGGTCGCGGCGGCCAGGGTCTCCTGCGGCACCGAGCGGACGCCGTCGACGATCGCCGGGACGAGCACGACCAGGGTGTAGATCGTGAGCGGGATCATCACCGTCAGCTCGGTCTGCCCCGTGTAGTCGATGAGGACGACGAAGAAGGCCAGGGACGGGATGGCGTAGAGCACGGTCGTCACCCACAGCACGGGCGGGTACAGCCAGCGCAGTCGCACGCACAGCTGGGCCAGCGGGAGCGCCAGCAGCAGCCCGCCCAGCACCGGCAGCAGGGCCTCGCGCAGATGCAGCCCGATGAGGCCGAGCCAGTCGTGCTGGAGGTCGCTGGGGATGTCGAAGAAGCGGTTCACCGGACCGCCTTCTGGGCGGTCTCGCCGACGGCCTGCCGCTCCTCGCGGCCTGCCGCGTGGGCGCCGCGGATGGCCTCGCCGATGGCTGCCTGCGAGACGACTCCGGCGGCCCGGCCCTCGGCGTCCACGGCGACCGCCCAGCCGGTGGGCGACAGGACGGCGCAGTCGAGCGCGGCCCGCAGCGAGTCCTGCCCGGCGACGAACGGCCGCCCGTAGGGCAGCAGCCGGCCTGCGTCGACCTGTCCGGCCGTCAGCTCGCCGGGCTCGCTCCAGCCGAGCGGACGGCCGTCCAGGCCGGTCACGAGGACGTAAGGGGTTTCTACCGCCTCGCGAGCGGCGATCTGCTCGGCAGTGGCGTCGATCGCGACGATCGGAGCGGTGAGCAGCTCCAGACCGGCCGAGGAGAAGAACGACAGGCGTCGGATTCCCCGGTCGGCGCCGAGGAAGTCCTCGACGAACGCGTCTGCGGGGTCGGACAGCAGCTCGGCGGGCGGCGCGAACTGCGCGAGCCGACCGCCGGTACGCAGTACGGCGACCATCGTGCCGAGCTTGACGGCCTCGTCGATGTCGTGCGTGACGAAGACGATCGTCTTGCCCAACTCCGACTGGATGCGCAGGAGTTCCTCCTGGAGGCCCTTGCGGACGACAGGGTCGACGGCGGAGAACGGCTCGTCCATCAGCAGGACCGGCGGATCGGCGGCGAGCGCCCGTGCCACACCGACGCGCTGCTGCTGGCCGCCGGAGAGCTGATAGGGGTAACGCTTGGCGAACGCCGCGTCGAGCCCTACCCGTTCCATCAGCTCGCGGGCCCTCTCGCGGGCCTTGTCCTTGCTCCAGCCCAGCAGCCGGGGGACGGTGGCGATGTTGTCGATGATCGTGCGGTGCTGGAAGAGTCCGGCGTTCTGGATGACGTAACCCATGGACCGGCGCAAGGTGTTGACCGGTTGCTGACGGCTGTCGACGCCGTCGATGAGGATCGTGCCCTCGCTGGGCTCCACCATCCGGTTGATCATCCGCAGGGTGGTGGTCTTGCCGCAGCCCGAGGGGCCGACGAGGACGGTGATCGCACGGTCGGGTATGTCGAGTGAGAGCCGGTCGACCGCCACCGTGCCGTCCGGGTATCGCTTGGTGACTGAATCTATGCGTATCAAAACGCCGAATACCCTTCGGGTCTGGCAAGTTCTGCCCACTCTCGACCACGCGAGTTCGGGCCGTTGCGGGGAGAGTCTAAACCGGTTACCAGATCAACAGTCCGCCGCCGACCCGTTGGGCAGGCAGGTCTCCGCGGCCGTCCGCTCCATACGAGTGCGCACCAAGGCGAGTCCGGCAAGGAAGGCGGGGATCTCCTCCGGGCCGACGACGTCACCGTCGTGCACGCTCACCAGGGCGGGCAGGAAGCGCGCGCCCCCGCCCCCGGGCGAAGCGATTCCTTCCGTTCCTCTCTGTTTCCCTCTGTTCCCCTATGTTCCCCTCCGTTTCCTTCTACTTCATTCCTTTTCCTTACGTTTCCTCGCGCTCCCTCCCGGTCCCGCGATCCGTTCTGTGCGCAACCTGTGAGTCCGCTGATTCTCACTCTTCCCTCAGGACCGGCTCAGGGATCCCCCAGACGGGGCCCCGATCGTCAGGGCCATGAACGAAACGAACGCGGGAGGCGTCCGGCAGCGGTCGGTCGAGATCGTGGTGCCGGTCCACAACGAGGCACACGTCCTCGCCGACAGCATCGGCCGTCTCCACGCACACCTCGAAGAGTCCTTCCCGTTCCCGTTCCGCATCACGATCGCGGACAACGCCAGCACGGACCGCACCTGGTACGTGGCGACCGATCTGACCCTCCGTCTCCCGCACGTGCACGCCGTGCGGCTGGAGCAGAAGGGCCGGGGCCGCGCCCTGAAACACGTGTGGAACCGCTCCAGCGCCGATGTCGTGGCCTACATGGACGTGGACCTGTCGACGGGCCTGGAGGCGTTCCTCCCCCTGGTCGCCCCGCTGCTGTCCGGCCACAGCGACCTCGCCGTCGGCAGCCGGCTGCACCGCCAGGCGGCCGTGGTCCGGGGCGCCAAGCGGGAGTTCGTCTCCCGCTCCTACAACCTGCTGCTGAAGGCCGGCCTCGGCGCCCGCTTCTCGGACGCGCAGTGCGGCTTCAAGGCCGTCCGCGCCGACGTCTTCCGCGCGCTCGCCCCGCACATCGAGGACACCTCCTGGTTCTTCGACACCGAACTGCTGGTCCTGGCCCAGCGCAACAGGCTTCGCGTCCACGAGGTGCCGGTCGACTGGACGGACGACCCCGACAGCCGGGTCGACATCGTCCGTACGGCCGTCGACGACCTCAAGGGCATGGGGCGGATGCTCCGCTCCACCCTCACCGGCCGCGCCCGGATCCCCGCCGTGCCCCGCCGCGTCGGCACCCCCCAGGTGCCGGCCGCACGCGCCGCCCTCCCCGCCGTCCTGCCCACCGGGGCGACCACCCACCTGGAGTACGCGTCATGACGACCCTCGCCCCGCCGCCCGTCCCCGTCCAGGAGGACGGTGCCCGCCACCGGGCGGCGCCGCCGGCCGACGGCGGACTCGCCTGCCGCGCCAAGCGCCTGTTCACCGGCGCTCCCGACGACCCGCGCTGGGCCCGCCCGGCCCTCTGGGCGATCCTCGTCCTGGCCACGGCCCTCTACGCCTGGAACCTCTCCTCGATCACCGGCAACACTTTCTACGACGCTGCCGTCTACAGCGGCACCAAGAGCTGGAAGGCGTTCTTCTTCGGGGCCCTGGACGCCGGCAGCTTCATCACGGTCGACAAACCGCCGTTCGCGCTGTGGGTGATGGGCCTGTCCGCCCGGGTCTTCGGATACGGCACCTGGCAGCTGATGCTGCCGATGGTCGCCGTGGGAACCGGTTCCGTCGCGCTTCTCTACCGGCTGGTCAAGCGGGACTTCGGCGCCGCGGCGGGAACGATCTCCGCGCTGGCGCTGACGCTCACCCCCATCACGGTCGCCATCACCCGGGACACCAACCCGGACCCGATCCTCGTCTTCCTGATGCTGCTGGGCGCGGGCGCGCTGCTGAAGGCCGTGCGCACGGGCCGGCTGATGCCGCTGGTGTGGTCGGGTGTCGCCATCGGTTTCGCGTTCAACACGAAGATGATGCAGGCGTACGTGGTGCTGCCCGCTTTCTTCCTGGTCTACCTGTGGGCCGCGAAGGGCTCGCTGGGCAGGCGCATCCGCAATCTCGCGGCCGGCACGGTCGCGCTGATCGTCTCCAGCGCCTGGTGGATGGTGGTCGTCGACCTGATCCCGGCCTCGTCCCGGCCGTACATCGGCGGCTCGACCGACAACACGGTCTGGGACCTGGTCATCGGCTACAACGGTTTCGGCCGTATCCTCGGGGCGAGTTCGACGGTGGGCTCGCAGGGCAACGGCGCGAGTTTCGGCGGCGAGGCGGGCCTGTACCGGATGTTCAACGAGATCATGGGCGGCCAGATCTCCTGGCTGATCCCCTTCGCGTCGATCGCGCTGGCAGCCGGTCTCGTCCTGCGCGGCCGGGCGCCCCGTACGGATGCCAGGCGCGCCGCGCTGATGCTGTGGGGCGGCTGGTTCGTCCTCCACTATCTGACCTTCGCGCTCGCCGAGGGCACCTTCCACCCGTACTACGTCACCGCCATGGCCCCCGGCATCGCGGCCCTGGCGGGCGCGGGGGGCGTGATGCTCTACAACGCCTTCCGCAACGGATCCGCGGCACGCTGGAGCTGGGTGCTGCCGGCCGCGATCGCGGCGAGCTCGGTCTGGGCGGTCGTCCTGCTCCAGCGGGTCTCCGGCTCCGGAACGCTGTACACGGTCGCCGAGGTCGTGGCCGGTGCGGCGGGAGCCGTCTCGGTGATCGGGCTGCTGGTCGGCCGGTTCACAAAGCGGCAGCGGCTGATGGGCGTCGCGGCGCTGGCGGCGGTCGTGGCGCTGCTCGCCGGTCCGGCCGCCTACGCGGCCTCGGCCGCCACCTCCAGCACCAACGGCACCAACCCGACGGCCGGTCCGAGCACCGGCGGCGGGATGGGCGGGGGCGGCATGGGCGGAGGCGGCGGCCAGCGACCGAGCGGCACCGGCGGCGGTCCGGGCACCGACTCCGGTACGGCGCAGAGCGGTTCGGGCGACGGCCAGGAGACGGGTCAGCCGCCGTCGAACAGCGGCGACTCGACGAACAGCGACAGCTCGACGGACAGCGGCAGCTCGACGGAATCCGGCACGACGGAGTCGGGCACAACGGAGTCGGGGACCACCGAGTCCGGTACTACGGAGTCCGGTACGACCGAGTCCGGCACCGCCGAGGGCCGCACCGGCGGTGGCATGGGCGGCGGCGGAACCCAGGTGTCGTCCGCGATGATCACGTACCTGAAGAAGAACCAGGACGGCGCCCTCTGGCTGGTCGCGGTGGCCACGGACCAGACGGCCTCCTCGATCATCCTGGAGTCCGGCGAGCCGGTCATCTCGATGGGCGGCTGGTCCGGCAGCGACAACGCGATGACGCTCGCCAAGCTCAAGAGCCTCGTGAAGGCGGGCAAGCTGCACTACATCGTCGTCAGCGACAGCGGTCAGGGCTCCTCGAACTCCGAGATCTCGACCTGGGTCAAGGCGAACGGCACGGCCGTGTCCGACTACAGCGGTCTCTACCGCCTGGACGCGTCCGACGTCAGCTGAGAAACCCCGTACGGGACAGCCCGTACCCACGCGAAGGGCGGGCCGCCGGCTTCACCGGCGGCCCGCCCTTCCCCCGTTTCCGCGTGCGCGAGGACGCGCCGACCGGCAACCCTGACGGCCGTTCAGCGGCAGCGTCGTCGGCGGGCGGTCGGTCGGTGACCTCGTCCCGATGTCCAGGCGACGAGCGTCGCGCCCCAGCCGAGGAGCCAGACGGCCGCTCCCAGGGCACCCGCCTCGACGCTCACGCGGCCGCTGCCGCCGCCGTCGGGAATCCGCCGGTGCGCAGCACCCGCCCGCCGGGCAGTACGGCGTACACCTCGCAGCCGTCCTGCGCCGCCGCCCACTCGACGCCCTCCGCGCCCATGGCGAAGGCGGCTGTGGCGACGGTGTCCGCCTCGGTCAGCGTCGGGGCCACGACGGTGAGGCTGTCGAGGCCGGTGGCCGGACGGCCGGTGCGGCCGTCGAGGATGTGGTCGCCGCGCTCGTAGCGCGCCGAGGTCGCGACCGCCCCGTCGGTGAGATCGAGGACGGTGCACAGCCGGTCGGCGATCTCGGGGTGCCGTACGCCGACCCGCCAGGGTCCGCCGGAGACGACCACGTCACCGCCGGCGTTGAGGCAGAACCGGCCGAGCCCGGCGCCGGTCAGCAGTTCCGCCGCCCGTTGCACGGACCAGCCCTTGACCACCGCGCAGGGGTCGAGGCCGCGCCCGGGCAACCGGACGTCGAAGGCGCCGCCGGTGGCCGCCCGGTAGCGCTCGCAGATGTCGAGGACCTCCACGAGGTCGGCGCTCAGCTCGTCGGCCGACAGCTCGCCCCGGCCGTACCGGGACACCTCGCTGTCGGCCTTGAACGGGCTGAACCGTGCGTCGACCTCGCGCAGCCAGGCGAACACGGCGTCCCCGCTCTCGTCGCGGACGACGGTGTCGTCGACCCGCAGCGAGACCGGGAAACCCATGACGTGTTCGACGCGGTGCACGTCAGGCGCCCTTCGCGTCGATCGCGGCCTGGAGGGACTCCTTGTAGCCGTCGCTGGTGAGCGTCGCGCCGGAAACGGTGTCGATGTCCGCGCTCTGCGCCGTAAGCGTTTCCGCAATCAGTTTCGGCACGGCGGCCGTCGTCTGCGGGTGATTCGGCTGCTTCAGCATCTTCACAGCCGTGATCTTGTCGCCGTCGTAGGTCACCTGGACCTGGACGTCGCCCTTCTCCGTGGTCACGGTCGTACCGGTGAAGGTCGTCGATCCCGAGGAGGAGGTGGAGGAGGACACGGAGGGCGTCGAGGCGGCCTCGGTGGTGGACGTCGTCCCGGTCGACGGCTCGTAGCGCCAGAGCGGGATCAGGCCCGCCACGGACAGGACCAGGACAGGTATGGCTCGCTTCACGTCGTCTCTCTCATCCCGCCAGGCTGAAGCGCTCGAAGTGGATCTGCGGCTTGGGCACGTCGAGCTCGCGCAGGGTGCCCAGGACCGCGTTCATCATCGGCGGCGGACCGCACAGGAAGACGTCCCGCTCCGCGATGTCCGGCACGAGCGCGACGAGTTCGCGCGGCGCCAGGCGGTCCGGCACCGGCGGCCCGGTGACCAGGTGCAGTTCGGCGCCCTTGGCGAGCGCGAGGTCGCGCAGCTCGTCGTAGAGGACGGCGTCCCGCTCGCCCGCCACCCGGTAGATGACGATCGCGTGCCCGTGGATCTCCTCCAGGAGCGCCCGGATCGGGGTGACGCCGACGCCGCCGGCGATGAGCAGGGCCTCCGGGCGGGTGCGGTGCATCGCGGTGAAGGCGCCGTAGGGGCCCTCGGCGAAGACGCGGGTGCCGGGCTTGATGTGGCGCAGCCCCGCGGAGCCGTCGCCGGCCGCCTTCGCGGTGAGGCGCAGCCGGGTGCCGTCGGGCGCGGCCGACAGGGAGAAGGGGTTCGCCTGCCACCAGCGGTCCTTGGTCAGGAACCGCCACAGGAAGAACTGGCCGGCCCGGGCGGGCAGCCGGTCCAGGTCACGACCGGTGATGTAAACGGATACGACGTTGTCCGTCTCCGGCACGACCGCCTCGACGCGCAGCTGGTGACGCCAGTTCCGCCAGAGCGGCAGGACGAACCGGCCCAGGACCACCGAGCCGAGGGCGACGCCCCACACCCCGTACCAGTAAGCGGTTGCGGCGGACGAAGCCGTGAAGGTCGTGCCGACCGCGACCTGGTGGGTGAAGGCCAGCACCACCGCGACGTAGGTGTACAGGTGGATGAAGTGCCAGGTCTCATAGGCGAGGCGACGGCGGGCCCAGCGGGCGGAGACGCCGCCGATGACCAGGATCAGCACCAGCGCGACGACAGCACGCAGCACGCCCTCGACGGTCTCGGCGAGGTCGACGAGCTGACTCACCGGATTCATCGACGAGGACTCGGCGTAGCCGAAGGTGATGAACACCACATGGCCGACCAGCGTCCACAGCAGACCGAAGCCGGTCCAGCGGTGCCAGTTGGTCAGCCGGTCCATGCCGATGCGGCGGTCCAGCCAGGGCAGCCGGGCCACCAGCAGCAACTGGAACGCCATCAGCAGGGCGGCGTACAGGCCGGCGAACCGGCCGATCACGACGAGCGCGTTGGAAGCGAAGCCCGCCTGAACCGCGAAGAGGGTCACGACGGCCGCGTTCGCGGCGAGCACGGCGTACAGGCCCGTGCGGGCCACTGCTTTGGGACGTATCGCCGTGGGGGGCACGGGAGGCGATTGGACGGTCGTCACGGACGGAAACTCCTAGATCGGGTCCTCAGAACACAGAGCTTCTCCGTGCTTTGCTGTCGTTTTCCTGTCGTACAACTTTCAAGATCTTATCGATCCACGCGCGCACGAGACGCGGGGCCGGCGCTTCGGGGCGGGTGGCGCACTATGGGCGGGTGGAAAAAGTACGACTCCTCGTCGTGGACGACGACCCGCCGATCGCCGATCTCGTGGCGACGGTCGCCCGCTACGAGGGCTGGGACGCGGTCACCGCGAACTCGGGCGAGGAGGCGCTGCGCCGCGCCGCCGACTTCCATCCCGACATCGTGGTGCTCGACCTGATGCTGCCCGACATCGACGGCTTCGGTGTGCTCGACCGGCTGCGGCACACCGGGACGATGGTGCCCGTGGTGTTCCTCACCGCACGCGACGGGGTCGCCGACCGAGTCGCGGGGCTGACCCGCGGCGGGGACGACTACCTGGTGAAACCGTTTGCCGTGGAGGAGCTGATGGCCCGGCTGCGGACCGTGCTGCGGCGCAGCTCGGGCCCCGGTTTCCAGCGTTCCGTGCTGCGGGTGGCGGATCTGACCATGGACGAGGACACCCGGGATGTCCGGCGCGACGGAAAACTCCTCACGCTGACGCCCACCGAGTACGAGGTGCTGCGCTATCTGATGCGCAAGTCGCCGACCGTGCTGACCAAGGCGCAGATCCTCGATCACGTGTGGGAATACGGTTTCGGCGGCCGTTCCAACGTCGTCGAGCTGGTCGTCAGCCGACTGCGGCGCAAGCTCGACGCGACGGGCGACGATCCGCTGATCCAGACCGTACGCGGTTTCGGATACGTCCTCCGGCAGGCGGCCGAGTGATCCGCCGGTTCTGGCAGGCGTACCGCAGACTGCGGCTCGGCACACGGCTCGCCCTCGGCCTGGGCGCGCTGTCGCTGGTCGTGTTCGCAGCGCTCGGCGCCACGCTGACCATGTACATGCGGGACTATCTGGACCACCAGCTGCGCGATCAGATCAAGCTGGTGCAGGTCGTGCAGTCCAAGGACGCCAAGGCGCACGGCGTCGTGGAGCGCAAGCCGTACTACGGCTGGTACACGGCCGTGTACGACGTCTCGGCGGGCTCGGCCGTGCTGCGCAAGCCGGCCGACGTGCCCGCGGACACCACGGCGCTGACCGCCCTCGCCCGGCGCATGGAGAACTCGACCAGCGAGGTCACCCGGACCGTACGGATCGACGGCGAGGGCGACTACCTGCTGCGCGCCTGCGAGGTCTCACCCGGGGTGGTCCTGGTCAGCGCCGCGCCGACGGGGGACATCGACGGCACCGTGCGCCAGTTGATCATCACGCAGGTGGTGGCCTTCGGCCTCGCCCTGCTGGCGCTCGTGGTGTTCGGCCGACGGATGCTGAAACGTGGTCTGAAACCGCTCAGCGACATGGCGCACACCGCGCACGGCATCGCCTCGCACGATCTGACCGAGTCGGCGTCCAGGCTGCACCTGCGCGCGGACGCACCCGGCGGCGGCACCGAGGTGGAGGAGTTGCGCACGGCCTTCAACACCATGCTGGAGCACATCGACGACTCCCTCGCCGTGCGCGCCCAGGCCGAGCAGCGCCTGCGCCGTTTCGTCGCCGACGCCTCGCACGAGCTGCGCACGCCGCTGATGTCGGTACGCGGTTACGCGGATCTTTTCCAGTACGCGGCCGCCAACGCGCCCGAGGAGCGTGACAAGCATCTGGCCCGGCTGCGCGCCGAGGCCGCGCGGATGGGCGTCCTCCTCGACGACCTGCTGCTGCTGGCGCGGCTGGACGCGGCCGAGGTGGAGACACCGCTGCGGATGGAGCACGCCGACCTGGTGGAGCTGGTCGAGCAGGCCGCCGACGCGTTTCGCGCGAGCCATCCCGGCCATCCGCTGACGGTGTCCCCGGGCCCGGCACCGGCCGCCGTACCGCTGCGGATGGACCCGCACCGCATCCGCCAGGTCCTGGACAACCTCCTCACCAACGCGGCCGTGCACACCCCGGCCGGCACGCCGGTCCGCGTCGAGGTCGCCGTCTCGTCGGACACGGCGCGGGTGCGGGTCTGCGACAAAGGTCCCGGCATCCCGTCCGACGACCGCGACCGCGTCTTCGACCGCTTCTACCGCGTCGACAAGGCCCGCAGCCGCGACCGCGGCGGCAGCGGCCTCGGCCTGTCGGTCGCCCGCTCCCTGGTCCGGGCACACGGCGGCTCGCTGGAGCTCGACGCCACGGCGGAGGCCACGGTCTTCACGGTGACGCTGCCACTGGTCCCGTCAGCGGGCCGGCGGAAGGTCACGGGCGACGAACGAACAGCCCCTGGCGAGGCGTCCACGCCGACGAACTGAAGGCGGCGGCGCCCGGCCCGGTCGGACACACCCCCGGGCCGGGCGCCGAGGACCTGACGACGCACCCGGCCCGGCAAACAGCCCACCGCTCACCGCCGCGCAACCCGCCACCGGCAGCGACAGCCTGACCACCGCCCGACCACGACGCCGCCCCACCGCCCACCGCCCGGCAACACGCCAGAGGCAGCGGCACGCGCGCCCGAGCCGCCCGCCCTCGCCGAGCATGCACCTCCTGCCGACACACCTCGCCACCAGGCAACCCACCGCCGGACACCGACACCCCCTGCTCCCGGCAACGACAGCCGCCGCCCGCCCGCCCCGACCACGACGGCGCGCCCCACCTCCCGCCGGCGCGCCGAAAGCGACGGCACGCACCCGGGCCGCCCACTCGGTCCGCCCGCCCGGGCCGGCGCCGAGGACCTGACGACGCACTCGTCGCCATGCGACCCACCGGAGCCCCCGCTCACCGCCGCGCAACCCACCGCCGGGCGGCGGCGACCCCTATCGCCGCGGCCGGGGCGCGCCGTGCCGCAGGAGACCCGTCGAAAGGGTCGACGCTACTGCGGGCCGGGTGAACCTCGGGGGCCGTGCGGGATGAACTTCGAGGGGTACGGGCAGAAATCCCACAGCCACACCGCACCTCCCCCCGCCCCACCGCATCGCGGTCGCCCTTCGGCCCGCACTCCGTCGGCTTCCGGACACCGCACCGTCACACCGGAGGGGAACCACTCCCCCGTCCCCTCCCCAGCTCGCCCCCGATCCGTCAAGCCGCCGCGCGCGGTCACGACGCGGAAGGACGACGTGCGCCGTGTCCCTGCTGCCCCTCGACGAACCGGCGGCCCCGCCCCCGGCCCCGCTCGCCAACACCCGTAGACGCCCCCTGACCTCCTCCGCGGGCCGCCGCGCCCTCGGTCTGCTCCCGATCCTGCTGCTCGCGGTGTGGGCTGCCATCGACTGGCACGCGGTCCGTGACGGCGTCGCCCGACTGGCCAGCGCCGACCCCTGGTGGCTGCTGGTCGGCCTCCTGTTCACCTATCTGGGTGCGGTCGCCGCGGCCTGTGTCCGTCAGGGCGCGGTCCTGGAGCGGCTGCCGCCGGGCCTGCTGGTGGCCTCCCAGATCGCCGCGGGCGCCGCGAACCATGTGCTGCCCGCGAGCATCGGCGCCCACGCGGTCACCGTCCGGTTCCTGCAGTGCCAGGGCATCCCGCTGCCCCGCGCCACCGCCTCGATCGCGCTGTACTCCCTGGTCAGAGCCGTGGCGAAGACACCCGTGGTGCTGATCTTCCTGCTCGCCGCCCCCACCGCCGTACCGCCCTCCGAACTCCTCCCGCAAGGGCGGACACTGCTGCTGGCCGCCGTGGGCCTGCTGCTGGCCCCGGCGGCGTGCGCGGCGCTGCTCACCGTCGCGCGGCCGTTGCGCCGCCCCGCCCTGGACTTCGTCCGTACGGCCCTCACCGACGTCAAGCAGCTGCACACCCGTCCCGCCCGCTTCCTCCCCCTGTGGGGCGGAGCGGTCGCGGCGCCGCTGATCCAGGCCAGCGTGGTGGCCTCCGTGGGGACGGCGCTCGGCCTGCCGCTGTCCTGGGCGCAGCTGCTCTTCGCGTTCCTCGCGGCGAGCACCGCCGCCGGCGCGGTGCCCGCGCCGGGCGGCATCGGCCCGGTCGACGCGGCCCTGGTGCTGACCCTGGCCGGCTACGGCACCCCGCTGCCCCTGGCCACGGCGACGGTCATCGGCTACCGGGTGCTGACGGTCTGGGTGCCGCTCGCGCCGGGGATGCTGGTGCTGTCGGCGATGGTGCAGCGCAAACAGCTCTGAGGGGCCCCTCAGCCCTCGCCGTCCGCCGCCAGGCGCAGCGAGATGCTGTTGATGCAGTATCGCTGGTCGGTCGGGGTCGGGTACCCCTCCCCGGCGAACACGTGTCCGAGGTGGGAGCCGCACCGGGCGCAGCGCACTTCCGTGCGCACCATCCCGTGCGTGCGGTCCTCGATCAGTTCGACGGCGTCGCTGTCCTTCGGGTCGAAGAACGACGGCCAGCCGCAGTGCGAGTCGAACTTGGCGTCGGAGGTGAACAGTTCGGCACCGCAGGCCCGGCAGGAGTAGACGCCCTTGGCCTTGGTGTCGGTGTACTCACCGGTGAACGCGGGCTCGGTCGCGGCCTCGCGCAGGACGGCGTACTCGGCCGGGGTCAGCTCCGCCCGCCACTTCTCGTCCGGCTTTTCGACGTCGTACGGCATGAGCCTCAGCCCCTCACTGGGAAAGACGGTCCAGAATGCGCGGGCCCAGGTCGGTCACGTCGCCCGCGCCCATGGTGAGAACGAGATCACCGGCCTTCGCCATTCCCGCGATCACGGACGGCACCTCGTCCTTGTCGTGGACGGCCGTCACGTCCGCGCCCGCCGCCCGGGCCGCGGCGATGATCAGCTCGCTGGTCACGCCGGGGATCGGGTCCTCACGCGCGGGATAGATGTCGAGGACGACGGACGCGTCGGCCAGGGCCAGGGACGCGCCCATCTCCTTGCCGAGCTCCTGCGTCCGGGAGAACAGGTGCGGCTGGAAGACGACGAGGATGCGGGCGTCGCCGACCGCCGCGCGCATCGCCTCCAGGTCGGCCGTCATCTCGGTCGGGTGGTGGGCGTAGGAGTCGATGACCTGGACGCCCGCCTCCTCGCCCTTGAGCTGGAGCCGGCGCTTGACGCCCGTGTACGCGGCCAGGGCGGGGGCGAGTTCGGCGGCCGGGACGCCCAGGGCGACGCCGGCCGCGAGGGCGGCGACGGCGTTGTGCGCGTAGTGGCGGCCGGGCACCGAGACGGTGAAGGTGAGCTCCTGCCCGTCCAGCAGGACGGTCACCTCGCTCTTCAGCCCCTGGGGGACGACGGACAGCACGCGCACGCGTGCGTCCTCGGCCTCTCCGTAGGTCACGACCCGCACGCCCTGGACGCGCCGGGTCAGTTCGCGCGCGCCCTCGTGGTCGGCGGTGATCACCAGCGTGCCGCCGGGCACGATCTTGCCGGCGAAGGTCTCGAACGACTCGTAGATCTCGTCCATCGAGGCGTAGTTCGCGTGGTGGTCGAGCTCCACGTTGAGGACGATGGCGACCTCGGGGGCGTACTTGTGGAAGCTGCGGTCCGATTCGTCCGCCTCGGCGACGAAGATCTCGCCCTCGCCGTGCAGCGCGTTGGAACCGGGTGCGTCCAGGTCGCCGCCGATCGCGTACGAGGGGTGCAGACCGAGCTCGGACAGCGACACGGCCAGCATGGAGGTGGTGGTCGTCTTGCCGTGCGTGCCGGCGACGGCGATCGGACGCAGGCCGTCCATCAGGCGGGCGAGCGCGTCCGAGCGGTGGACCACCGGGATGCCCAGCTCGGCCGCGCGGGCCAGCTCCGGGTTGTCCGCGCGGATCGCCGACGAGACGACGACACAGCTCGCGTCGTCGGCCAGGTGCTCGGCGGCGTGCCCGATGTGCACGGTCGCGCCGAGGGCCCGCAGCGCCGCCGCGGTCTCCGACTCCTTGGCGTCGCTGCCGGCCACCTTCGCCCCGCGCTGAGCCAGAATCTTCGCGATCCCCGACATCCCGGCCCCACCGATGCCGATGAAGTGCGGTCGGTCCATGGCGGTAGGAAGGCCGGGTGCCATGCGTGTGTCTCCAGGGTGCGCTACGACGGTGGACGCGCCCCAGCCTATTGGGTCGGGCCCGCCGCACCTCCCCAGGGGCGCGGGGAACCGCACGGCGACCCGTGACCGCCTACGCCTTGCTGTGCGAGAACAGCTTGAGCACCGGCACCCCCACCTTGTGCCGGGCCCGGGAGGCCCAGTCCCGGTGGAAGAACTCCTCCACGTAGTGCGGATCGGTCAGCACGATCACCTCGTCCGCCCCGACCTCCGCCACCAGGGACTTCAGCGCGTCCAGCGGATGGTCCTCGACGAGCCGTCCCGCCGCGTCGTGGCCCGCCGCCTGCAACGCCTGCAGGGACACCGCCAGGGCCCGCTCGCCGAACCCCTTGGCGTCGTCCCCCTCGGGCGTCTCACGCTCGCGCGCCGCCTCGTCCAGCTCGCCCAGGGCCACGTCGTCGATCGCCCGCAGCAGGCGGTCCGCCTGGTCGCCCCGCGGCTGGAGCAGCACGCGGAAGGAGACCGGCTCCTCCCCGTGCAAGGTGCTGACGAACTCCACGTCGGCGGACGTCAGGGCCTTCTCGATCATCAAAACGCTTGTGAACACCAGCGCCCCATTCTCCTTCGAGGACCCCCGTGGCCCTCTCTCCTCCGTGGGCCGTTCGCGGCCCTGCGGAAACCATCCTTCCCCGTGCTCGCACGGGGACTGCGAGATTTAGTGTGCCCGTCGGAAGTTAAACGGAACGACCGATTCCGTCGATTCCACTGATTCCGCTGATTTCAGGACCATCAGTATCGATCAAACTCATTTCGGCATCGTCGAACGTATTTCGCCATCACGGTCGCCGGTACCTGCCGAACAGAAAACCCTCCTCCTCCAGCAGGGACGCCAGTGCGAACCGCTGCGGAACCGCGACCGACGGTCCGCCCGCGATGCGCTGCGCGTCGCCCGCGACGAGCATCGGGGAGAGGGTCAGACACAGCTCGTCGAGCACCCCGGCGGCGATGAACTGCCCCAGCAGCCGGGGCCCGCCCTCGGTGAGCAGCCGGGTGTGCCCGAGCTCGGCCAGAGCCCGCACGGCCCGGGCCGGTTCCACGCCCGTGCCGTCTCCGGAGACCACCACCCGGGCCCCCGCCTTCTCCGCGGCCGCGACCCGGTCGGGAGCGGCCGCGGCGCCCGTGAGGAGCAGGGTGGGCGTCAGGGGCGAGGTGAAGAGCGGCAACGAGAAGTCCAGGTCGAGACTGGCGGTGACCACCGCGACGGCGGGCGCGGGCCCCTGCCCGGCCGCCTCGCGCCGCGCGGCGAACTCCGCACGCGCGCGTGCGGGGCGGTAGCCCTCCAGACGTACCGTTTCCGCGCCGACGACCACCACGTCGGCGAGCCCCCGCAGCGTGCCGAAGATCCGCATGTCGGCGGCGGTGGAGATGGGCTGTGAGCGCCCGTCGTGCTGGGCGCCGCCGTCGAGCGTGGACACCATGTTGGCGCGCAGCCAGGCCCGCCGCTCGCCGGACTCGGGCTCCGGGTAGGCGTAGGCCTCGGCGAGTTCGTCGAGGCTCCACTCACGGTCCTGGGCCTCGCCGCCTCCCGCGCCGCCTCCCTCGCCGCCTCCCTCGCCGCCCCCCGCGCCGGGGCCCCCGGGCGGCCTCCCGCCGGAGTCGGTCGTCACTGTCTGGACTGTCTGGTCGGTCACAGGGAACAGCCGTCGCATGCCAGGCAGTCTGGCACGCCCCGTAGCATGGGGAACCGTGTCGTCCTCCTCCCCCGCCCCCGGCCTCAGCCCGATAGTCGATGCGGCCCCGGTCTCCCTCTGCGCCCGTCAGCCGCATGTCCCCGCGGACCGGCTGGTCGCCGAGATGGTGCCGCCGCCACGCTTCGACTCGGTCCGTTTCAGCACCTACCTCCCGGACCCGAACCAGCCCAGCCAGACCGAGGCGGTCGGCGTCCTGGACGACTTCGCGGCCGGACTGGGCGGGGCGCACGCCACGGGCACCGCCAAACGGGGGTTCCTCGGCTTCGGCAGGGCGAAGGCGCCCAAGGCGCCCGCCGGACCCCGCGGCGTCTACCTCGACGGTGGCTACGGCGTCGGCAAGACCCACCTCCTGGCGTCCCTGTGGCACGCCACCCCGGCCGAGCCGGCCCTGAAGGCGTTCGGCACCTTCGTCGAGCTGACCAACCTCGTCGGCGCCCTCGGCTTCCAGCAGACGGTGCGGACGCTCTCCGGACACCGCCTGCTGTGCATCGACGAGTTCGAGCTGGACGACCCCGGCGACACCGTTCTCGTCTCGACGCTGCTCGGCAAGCTGGTCGACGCCGGCGTCGCGCTCGCCGCCACCTCCAACACCCTGCCCGGCAAGCTGGGCGAGGGCCGGTTCGCGTCCGCCGACTTCCTGCGCGAGATCCAGGGCCTGTCGGCGCACTTCCGCGCGCTGCGCATCGACGGCGAGGACTACCGCCACCGCGGCCTGCCCGAGGCGCCGGCGCCGCACTCGGACGAAGAGGTGACGAAGGCGGCGTACGCCACCGAGGGCGCCTCGCTCGACGACTTCCCGCACCTGCTGGAACACCTCGCCAAGGTCCACCCGAGCCGTTACGGCGCGCTGACGGACGGCTTGAAGGCGGTCTGTCTCACGGATGTGGCGCCGGTGCCCGACCAGTCCACGGCCCTCAGGCTGGTGGTCCTGGCCGACCGGCTCTACGACCGTGAGGTCCCGGTCCTGGCCTCCGGGCTCCCCTTCGACCGGTTGTTCAGCGAGGAGATGCTGAACGGCGGCTACCGGAAGAAGTACTTCCGGGCGATCTCCCGGCTCACCGCGCTGGCCCGCGACGCCAAACGGCTCGTCGAACCACACTAACGGATCGTCACAGCTCAGGTCAAGAGTCGGTTCGCGCCAGATCACCCCCTCTTTTGAGGCGCACTTCTTTTCGAAACGCTCAGTTAACCCTGCAAACAACTTTGCAGGGCTACCGTGCTTCTTGACCAGTCATTGACCAACCGTTGGTCTGGACTAGAGGAGAGAGTGCCGGGAGGGGGGCGCATGTTCCGAGGTAGGACGGCCACGGCCGCCTTCGCGCTCGTCGCCGCCGTTCTGCTGGCCCTTCCGTTCTTCACACCGGCCTCCTCGTTCGCATCCGCGCACACCGTGCGTCAGGTCGAGGCCAAGGCTCAGCCCGGATTCAAACCCTCGGGCAAGCCCGTACGCGACGAGTTCGTCACCGTCCGTGGCTGCGACCAGTCCGGCGGTCCCGCCGATCCGCTGCGCTCCCGCGACCGCCACCGCGCCGCGCTCTGCGCCGCCCCCGCTCCCCAGGAGCCCGAGCGCGCACTGCTGGCGCTGGACCCGGCGGCGGCGCATCAGCCGACCCGGCCGGCCGAACCGTACGACCGCGGGTCGAGACCCCCGACTGCGCACTCTCCGGCGGCACTTCAGGTCTTCCGCTGCTGAGAGAGCGGAGCAGAACAGCAGTTCCCCCACCTGTCCTGTGTCCTGCACAGCCCTGCACAGCCGTTCCTGCGCACCTGTTCCTGCGCATCTGTTCCTGCACACGTGCTTCTGTGCACCTGCGCTGTGCGTCCGTCCTGTGTCCTGCACATCCGACGCGCCCCCACTGCGCGCCAGGAGGAGTCACCACGTCATGCAGCCCCTCATCGACAACGCCCGTACGTTCGGACAGCGCCCTGAGGAGTTCGCCAAGCTCGCCGAAGGCCAGTCCCCTCAGGTCCTCTTCATCACCTGCTCCGACTCGCGGGTCGTGCCCGCCCTGATCACGGGCGCCCGCCCCGGCGAGCTCTTCGAGCTGCGCACCGCGGGCAACATCGTGCCCCCGTACAGCTCCGCCCGCCCCACCGGCGAGGCGGCCACCATCGAGTACGCCGTGGAGGTCCTCGGCGTCCAGGACATCGTGGTCTGCGGCCACTCGCACTGCGGCGCAGTCGGCGCGCTGGTGCGCGGCGACGACCTCGACGGCGTCCCCGCCGTACGCGACTGGCTCGCCCACGCCGCGGACGAACCGGGGGCCGCCGATCCCGACGACCCGACGGTCATGCGGGCGGTGCAGAACCATGTGCTCGCCCAGCTGCTGCGGCTGCGGTCCTACCCCTGCGTGGAGAAGCGGCTGACCGACGGCCGGCTGCGGGTACGCGGCTGGTACTACGAGGTGCACACCGGCGCCGTACGCGAACACCGCGTGGACACCGACGGTTTCGAAGCCCTGTGAGCGCCCCGATGAACCAGAACACCTCCCGGCGAATATCCCGCCGCACATCCCCGCGCATGTCCGGGTTCCCCCACCTCAAGCAGGACTTCGCCGCCTCGCTCGTCGTCTTCCTGGTCGCGCTCCCGCTGTGCGTGGGCGTGGCCGTGGCCTCCGGCGTGCCGGCCGAGCTCGGGCTCGTCACCGGCATCGTCGGCGGCCTCGTCACCGGGCTGATGCGGGGCAGCAGCCTCCAGGTGTCCGGTCCCGCGGCCGGACTGACCGTGCTGGTCTTCGAGGCGGTGCAGGAGTTCGGCCTGCCCGCCCTCGGAGTGATCGTCCTCGCGACGGGCGCGCTGCAACTCGCCATGGGCGCCCTGAAGCTGGGCCGCTACTTCCGGGCCATCTCGGTCTCGGTCGTCGAGGGCATGCTGGCCGGAATCGGCCTGGTGCTGATCGCCGGTCAGCTGTACTCGGTGGTCGGCGCCAAGGCGCCGGCATCCGGTCTGGAGAAGATCGCCGGGCTGCCCGAGGCGTTCGTGGACGCGACCGGCCGTGCCGCCGCGTCGGCCTCGCTCGCGCTCGGCGTCGGCACCGTCGTGGTACTCGTGCTGTGGAAACGGTTGCCGAAAAAGGTGCGCACGGTGCCCGGCCCGCTCGCCGCGGTGGGCCTGGCGACGCTCGCCGCCCTGCTGCTGGACCTGCCCGTGGCCACCGTCGAGGTGCAGGGCCTCCTCGGCGCCGTCCAGCCCCCGCCGCTCGGCTCCTTCGGCGAGCTGGCGCATATCGGCCTGCTCGGCACGATCGTCGCCTTCACCCTGATCGCGTCCGCCGAGTCGCTGTTCAGCGCGGCGGCGGTGGACCGGCTGCACGACGGCCCGCGCACCGAGTACGACAAGGAACTGATGGCCCAGGGCGCGGGCAACGCGCTCTGCGGGATGCTCGGCGCACTGCCGATGACCGCGGTGATCGTGCGCAGCGCGGCCAACGTGCAGGCGGGCGCGCGCACCAAGGCGTCCCGCGTGCTGCACGGCGTGTGGCTGCTGCTCTTCGCGGCCCTGCTGCCGGACGCGCTGGCCTACATCCCCATCCCGGCGCTGGCCGGCATCCTCGTCCACGCGGGCGCCAAGCTCGTGCCCGTGCGGGCGATCGTCGGGCTGTGGCGTGAGCACCGCGGCGAGGCGCTGATCCTGGTCGCCACGGCCGTGTCGATCGTCGCGGTCAGCATGTTCGAGGGCGTGCTCATCGGTCTCGCGCTGGCCGTCGCCAAGACGGCCTGGGAGGCCTCGCACCTCAGGATGGAGATCGTCGACAAGGGCGCCGGGCCGGTCCAGGCCCATCTGTCGGGCAACGCGACCTTCCTGCGGCTGCCGAAGATCCTCGACAGCCTGGAGGCCCTCCCGCAGGACCGCCCGGTCGAACTGGACCTCTCGGGCCTGCACCACCTCGACCACGCCTGCCGCTCGGCCCTGGAGACCTGGGCGGAACGGCACAGCGCGGTCGGCACGGAGCCGGTGAAGGTCACGGAACCGGTGACGACCGTGTAGCCGCGCAGCTCGTCGTCCGGCCCGGGACCCGGGGCGTGGCCCCGGGGGGACCCGGGGCGTGGCCCCGGGCCGGACGACGGGCATATCGTTACAGAGATAGACAGAAACTGGCAGAACAGCCTTTACGGACCTCTTGCTGAGGAGGTCGTCATGCTCGAGGAGCTGCTGGGCGCGGCCGCGGCGGTCGCCGCCGGAGGCCTCGTGTATCTCGGGGCGGCCGCCCGGGTCGTCAAGCAGTACGAGCGCGGGGTGGTCCTCCGGCTCGGCCGGCTGCACGGCGACGTCCGCCCGCCCGGGTTCACCCTGGTCATCCCGGCCGTGGACCGGCTGCGCAAGGTCAACCTCCAGATCGTGACGATGCCCATTCCCGCCCAGGAGGGCATCACCCGCGACAACGTGACCGTGCGGGTCGACGCGGTCGTGTACTTCCGGGTGGTGGACGCGGCGGCCGCGACGATCAACGTCGAGGACTACCGTTTCGCCGTCTCGCAGATGGCTCAGACCTCGCTGCGTTCGATCATCGGCAAGAGCGAGCTGGACGACCTGCTGTCGAACCGGGAGAAGCTCAACGAGGGCCTGGAGCTGATGATCGACAGTCCGGCCATCGGCTGGGGCGTGCAGATCGACCGGGTCGAGATCAAGGACGTGTCCCTGCCGGACACCATGAAGCGCTCGATGGCCCGCCAGGCCGAGGCGGACCGTGAGCGCCGGGCGCGGATCATCAACGCCGACGCCGAGCTCCAGGCGTCGAAGAAGCTCGCCGAGGCGGCGAAGGAGATGTCCGAGCAGCCCGCCGCCCTCCAGCTGCGGCTGCTCCAGACGGTGGTGGCGGTCGCCGCCGAGAAGAACTCCACGCTCGTCCTGCCGTTCCCGGTGGAACTGCTGCGCTTCCTGGAAAAGGCCCAGCAACCGCTCCCACAGCACCCTCAGCAGCAGCCGCCCCCGCCACCACCTCCCCCGTCTGCGCCGTCACCGCCTCAGCCACTTCCCGAGGCGCCGCCTCAGGCGCCGCCGAACGCCGTCGACGAGTGACACGTGCGCCATGCGTGGTTCCTGAGGCGCGCTCCGGGTGATAGACACAGCGGGATCACAGTTCCTGTCCGCCAGCAGGAAGGTTTTCCCCATGTCTGCGACACGACGTCAGATCCTCGCCGGCACCGGTGTCATGGGAGTCGGAGCAGGGGTGGGCATCTCGTTCACCGGTGCCCTCTCCGACCTCTTCACCGGCACCGCGAACGCGACCCCGCAGAAACTCGGCCACGACGGCTACGGCCCCCTCGTACCGGACCCGGACGGTCTGCTCGACCTCCCCGAGGGCTTCCGCTACCGGGTCCTCTCCCGCGAGGGCGATCCGCTGCGCTCCGGCGAGGGCCCGGTGCCCTCCCACCACGACGGTATGACGGCCCTCCCCGGCCGCGGCGGTCGGGTCCACCTGGTCCGCAACCACGAGAACCGCCCCACCGCGGCGCTCCCCGTCCCCACGGTCAAGGGCCTGACCTACGACCCTGCGGGCAAGGGCGGTTGTACGGCCCTGACCCTGGACTCCCGGAACAAGGTGCTCTCGGAGCGGGTAGCCATCGCCGGTACGGCCGTCAACTGCGCGGGCGGGCCCACTCCGTGGCACACCTGGCTGACCTGCGAGGAGACCGAGGACAAAGCCGGCATAAACGGTTACAGCAAGGACCACGGTTTCATCTTCGAGGTCGACCCGTCCGACCCGCGCCGCACCGGGGCCGTCCCGCTGACCGCGATGGGCCGTTTCCAGCACGAGGCGATCGCTGTCGATCCGCACAACGGAACCGTTTACGAAACGGAGGACGCGTTCCTCGAGCCGTTCGGCCTTTTCTACCGTTTCCTGCCGGAGAAACCGCTGGGTGGGGTGGGCTCGCTGCGCGCGGGCGGCAGGCTCCAGGCGATGCGCGTCCCCGGCGTGCCGGACCTGTCCTCCATCCAGGACACGGGGGCCGTCTTCGAGGGCATCGAGTGGGTGGACGTACCGGATCCGCTCGCCGCCGAAACCCCGGTCCGTCTACAGGACTTCGGCCCCAAGGGCATCACGCACGCCCAGAAGCTGGAGGGCTGTTACTGGGGCGGGCGGTGCGTGTACTTCGTCTCGTCGTTCGCGCGCGGCGCGGACGGCTCGGCGGCCGACCACTTCGGCCAGATCTGGCGCTACGACCCGCAGCGCCGCCGCCTCGCCCTCGTCATCGTCTTCGGCCCGGACACCGACGTCCGGCTCCCCGGCGAGTCCCCGGACAACATCTGCCTCGCTGCGGGCGGCGGCCTGATGGTCTGCGAGGACGGCAACGGCGCCCAGCACGTCTTCGGCGTGACCCGGGCCGGCGAGGTGTACGCGATGGCGCGGGGCCGACAGAACATCGGGACGCCCGAGGCCCCCGAGTGGGGCGAGTTCGCCGGCGTCGCCTTCTCCCCCGACGGCAGGACCATGTACGTCAACTGCTACACCCCCGGAACGACCTTCGCGATCACGGGACCGTGGCGGCGTTAGTCCCGGATACCGCTTCGGATTCGGTTTCGGACACCGGTTCGGATGCAGATTCAGAAACCGGTTCCGATGCAGATTCGGAGGTGCGTTTCGGTTCCGGATTGCGTTTCGGTGGGCCGAGCGCGCGGGAGCCGGGCGGGTGACGCCGACGGAGGCACGGTCATACATCCACATGGGCCATGAGGCGCATCCCATAACTTCATACGATGATCCCTCCCGTGCGCCGCCTCACCGCTCTCTGTGCCCTCGGTGCCGCCCTCGGCGCTCTCACGCTCACCGCCTGCGGTGCTCCTCGGCAACCGAAGGCCCCGCGCCCCGCCGCGCCCGCCCACACCTCCGCCGTCCCCTCCGCCGTCCCCTCGCGGCCCCCGACGCTGGCTCCCGGCCCGGCCGGTCTCACCCCCGTCTTCCATCACGCGCCCCGCACCGCCGACCGGACCGTCGCCCTCACCTTCGACGCCGACATGACCGCCGACCAGGGGGCCCGGGCGGCGGCGGGCGAGCACTTCGACAACCCGGGGCTGATCGCGGCGCTGCGGGCGCTGAAGGTCCCGGCCACCGTGTTCATGACCGGCCGCTGGGCCGAGGAGTACCCGGACCAGGCCCGTTCCATCGGCCGCGATCCCCGGTTCGAGGTCGCCAACCACTCCTACAGTCACTACGCCTTCACCGGCGACTGCTACGGCCTGCCGACCGTCCCCGAGAGCCGGATGCGGGCGGACGTGGAGCGGGCGTACACGGCGTTCCGCACGGCCGGCGTGCCCGACGCGATGCCCTACTTCCGTTTCCCCGGCGGCTGTTACGACAAGCGAGCGCTGCGCGCGGTGAGCGGCACCGGCGTGACCGCGGTCCAGTGGGACGTGGTCGGCGGGGACGCCTTCGCGACGGACGCGGACGCGGTCGCCCGGCAGGTGCTGGAGGGTGTGAAACCCGGGTCGGTGGTCGTCATGCACTGCACCCGCAGCGCGGCCCCGACGACCGAGCGGGCGGTGCGCACGATCGTGCCGGAGCTGCGCCGGCAGGGATACCGGTTCGTGAAGGTGTCCGAGCTGATCGGAACGGGGAGCGGACGGCGGTGAGTCACGTGCGCCGACGGTGAGCCGGGTACGCCGACACCCTGAACCGGAAAGGCTTTCGTACGCTGGAGGCATGAGTGACGACGCCGGCGACCGGGAGTACGACCGGGATCGGGAGTACTGCCTGATCGACGCGACCACACCGCCCAGGGCCGAGGGGCCGCCGTATGCGGACTGCGTGTTGTGCCGCAGGCAGACGGAGTATCCGGAGTCGTACAAGGGGATCACGCTGTGCCCGGTGTGCGAGTGGCAGGAGGCGCAACGGACGGCCTGCTCGGGGTGACCGGTTACCCGGACAACGTGCGTAACCGGTTACCCTGCGTGCTCACCCGAGTCAGGGCGACCGGCGGGACGTGAGCGCGCAGGCCGCGGCGATGGCGGCAGCGCTCAGCACGGCGGCGGCGACCAGCGGCAGGATCGGCACGTGGACCGTCGCCGAGTGGGAGCCGTCGACCAGACCGCTGACCGCCGCATGGGCCGGGGAACCGGTTGCCACCAGCGCCAGCAGGGCTGCCAGCAGCAGCGCGGGCACCGCACGGCCGGGTGAGCGCAGTACGGGCCAGGCGGTGAGCGCGCCGACGGCCACGCCGAGCAGCGCGCAGGTCAGGACGGCGAGCAGGCCGGCGCCGGCGGCTTCGAGGACGGGGACGCGCTTGTGGCGGTCGCTGCCGACCGGGTCGCTGATGAACGTGACGAGCGCTGTCGCCGTCGTACCGAGCAGCGCGGCCCCGGCCAGCGCGACCAGGACACAGGCCAGATGCGCCCGTGCGGGCCCGACCGCCGCCGCGACGACGGTGCGGGCCGCCGGGGGCTCGTTGGACACGCAGATCCGCACCAGCCAGGCGGCCACGGGGAGCAGGAACGCGGCGGTGTAGCCGAGCGAGTCCAGCAGCGGCTGGCCGCCCTGCACCCCGATGCCCAGGAAGACGGCGTAGAGGAGGAACGGGGGCAGCCAGCGCTGCGAGCGCACGAGCAGGGCGGTCTGGTAGCGCAGCAGGGCGGTCATCGGCGGCTCTCGTCCTGCCGGACGCTCACCACGTGCCACGGCGGGCCGGCGGTCAGCAGGGCTCGGAGCAGGACGTCGGAGTGGGAGACGGGGACGGTGAGCCGGTGGGTGCGGTCGGCCGTCTCCTCGGCGGCGGTGGCCAGGCGAAGGGCTTCCGGGGGGAGCGGGGCGGCCGGGCCGTGCACCTCGACGGTCATGTGCGGGCCGTCGGGGACGGCGGCCGGCTCCTCGTCGGTGCGACGACCGTGGAGGGTGCCGTCGCGAACCGTGTACACGGCGTCCGTGGCGCCGGCGAGGCGGCGGGGGTCGTGGTCGACGAAGACGACTGCCGCTCCGGCGGCCGTCCGCTCGGCGACCGCCCGCTCGAGTTCGGCCCGCGCGTCCGTGTCCAGGCCGGTCCACGCCTCGTCCAGGATCAGCAGCTCCGGTTCGGCGAGCAGCGCCTGGGCCACGGCGACCTTCTGGCTGCTGCCCTTCGACAGGCGGGTCATGGGGGTGTGGGCGTGGGCGGTGGCGTCGAAGCGGTCGAGCCAGTCGGCCGCGGCGCGCTCGGCCGAGGTACGGGACAGACCGTGCACGGCGCCGAGGTGGGTGAGGTAGCCGACGGCGGTGAAAGGGAGGGCGGCGGGGAAGCGTTCGGGGACGTACGCGGTGCGGGGGCGGCCGGTGAGTCTGCCCTCCGTCGGGGCGTCGATTCGGGCAAGAAGGCGCAGGAGAGTGGACTTGCCGGTGCCGTTGGGCCCCTCGATCCGGGTGAGGGTGGCGGGGGTCAGTCCCAGGTTCACCTCGCGCAGGACCCACGGGCCGCGTAAGCCGTAGCGGCGGCCCACACTCTCCAGACGTAGATCGCGTTCCATGAAGGGCATCCTCTCGTACCGGTCCAGTAGCCTGCGCCTGTGAGTGAGAGTCCCTTTCAGACCGAGCCGAACCCTCGTGACCAGGCTCCGCAGTTCGTGTTGCCCCTCGTCGTGCGGATAGAGAAATCCGCGCCGCCCGCCCGTACCGACGCTCTCGAGACGGCTGCCCGTGCCGTGCTCGTCCTGCTCGGCGACGAGCGCTCCGTCGGGGACGGGGAGTGGGCGCAGGTCATGCGGGACTGGCAGGACGCCCGGATTCGCAAGGTGGTGCGGCGGGCCCGGGGAGCCGAGTGGCGGCGGGCCGGGGAGCTGCCGGGGATCACCGTCACGGGGAAGTCGGCGGAGGTGCGGGTGTTTCCCCCTGTGCCGTTGGACGGGTGGCCGAAGGAACTGGCGAAGCTTCAGGTTTCCGGAACCGATCTCGACGATCCCGAGCCGCCTGCGGACGTCGAGCCGGGCACCGTCGTGCTGTGGATGAGTCCGGAGGTGGAGATGTCGGCGGGGAAGGGGATGGCGCAGGCCGGACACGGCGCGCAGCTCGCCTGGTGGGAGCTGTCGGACGAGGAGCGGGCCGCCTGGCGTGAAACCGGTTTCCCGCTTGCTGTCCGGACCGCGGCCCCGGAGCGGTGGCGTGACCTGACGGCGAGCGGGCTGCCGCTGGTCAGGGATGCCGGCTTCACCGAGATCGCGCCGGGCAGCTGCACGGTGGTCGCCGACCATCCGGCCCTGAGGGCCCGCTGACGCGTCTGCCGGACGACCCGCCTGCCCGGCAGCCGTCGGCCCGCCGCCCCGACGACGCGAACCTCAAATGTTGCTCTGAAGGAGGGCGGCGGGCGGTTCGAGTTGCGGTGGCGGGGCGATACCACCGTCACCACGCAGGGGGCACGGAGGAGGCGGGGACCATGATGCGACTGGGGACGGGGATCGGCTGGCGACCGGAGATCGCGGACGCCGTGGAGCGGATGCCGGGCATCGACTGGGTCGAGGCCGTCGCCGAGAACGTGTGTCCCGGGCAGCTGCCCGACTCCCTGCTGCGGCTGCGCGAGCGCGGGGTCACCGTGATCCCGCACGGCGTCTCGCTCGGGCTCGGCGATGCGGAGCGGCCCGACCGGGGGCGGCTGACCGCACTCGCCGAGCGGGCCGAGGCGCTGGGCGCGCCGCTGGTCACCGAGCACATCGCGTTCGTCCGCGCGGGCGGCCCGCTGACGGCGTCCCCACGGCTGGAGGCCGGGCATCTGCTGCCCGTGCCGCGCACCCGGGACGCCCTCGACGTGCTGTGCGAGAACGTGCGCATCGCGCAGGACGCGCTGCCCGTGCCGCTCGCCGTCGAGAACATCGCCGCGCTCGTCGCCTGGCCGGGCGAGGAGATGACGGAGGGACAGTTCCTGTACGACCTGGCCGACCGCACCGGGGTTCGGCTGCTCGTCGACGTGGCCAATCTGCACACCAACCACGTCAACCGCGGCGAGGATCCCGCGAAGGCGCTCGCGGAGCTGCCCCTGGAGGCCATCGCCTACGTCCATGTCGCGGGCGGCTTCGAGCGGGACGGCGTCTGGCACGACAGTCACGCGCACCCGGTGACCCGCCCGGTCCTCGACATCCTGACCGACCTCGCCTCCAGGGTGTCGCCGCCGGGCGTGCTGTTGGAGCGGGACGAGAACTTCCCCGAACCGGCCGAGCTGGAGCGGGAATTGGGCGCGATCCGGGAGGCCGTCGAGAGCGGTGCGGCGCTGCGTGGCGCGACCTGCGACGCCGAGGCCGTCGCCCCCACCCGCACCAGCGCCGGCGCCATCGGCCCCGACGGGCCGACCCGTCAGCGCCTCGGTCTCGCCCAGGCGGCCCTGCTGTCGGCGCTGGTCGCGGGGACGCCGGTCCCCGAGGGCTTCGACCGGGTGCGACTCGGCGTACAGGCCCGGGCGCTGGCGGCGAAGCGGGCCGATGTGGTGGCGAAGGTCGCGCCGGAGTTGCCGCTGATCCTCGGAAACGGTTACCGGGCCGCTTTCGTCGCGTACGCGCAGCGGCATCCGATGCACGGCGGATACCGGCAGGACGCTCTCGACTTCGCCGAGCAGATGCTCCTGGACGGACGGTCGCCGGAAGGCCGCGCCCGCCGCGAACTACGCCGTTGGTGGCTGGACCGCTCGGGCCCGGCGCCGAGGCAGAAGTCTCGGTTGGGGCAGGTGAGCCGGATGGGACGGTCGTTGATCCGGCGGTGACGGGAACCGGCCGAAGCGCAGCCCCGAATGTGCCGGGTTTAACACCCGACCGCGCTCTTCGCGCGCAACAACGTTTCCACAGACGTTTTCCACCAGTTCTCTCACCTTTGAACCCTCTCCTCGCCCTCCCTTTTCATCCGAGATGCCCGTGATGTAACTCTTCGCCCCCGTACGGCAGTTGGCAGAGCAGGCGCAGTAACATGCCAGTCCCGCAACCGATGTGCACTTGCGTGCAGTGCCGTGAGCAGGAGGCGCCATGCGCCCGCGACCCCCGATCAAGGGCAGAGGCATCTTCAGTGGCACCGGGCTGATCATCACGTGCCTGGCGGCGACCCTGGCGGCGCTGGCCTTCCCGGTCTGGTCGTACTCCGACCGCTCGGGCACGGGCGTGGACGTACTGAACGCGCAGAGCGTGTCGACGCAGTACGGGCCGCTGTCGGCCCTGGACCGGGAGTTCATCACCAAGGTCCGGCTGGCCGGGCTGTGGGAACTGCCCGCCGGCCAGCAGGCGCAGACGAAGGGCACGACCGAGGCCGTACGGACGGCGGGCCGGCATCTGGTCGAGGGGCACGCCTTCCTGGACGAGCGGGTGCGCACCGTCGCCTCCCAATTGGGCCTCGCGCTGCCGAACGAGCCCAACGACCAGCAGAAGGGCTGGCTGGCGGAGCTGAACGCGGCGCAGGGGCAGCAGTACGACTGGAAGTTCGCCAACATCCTGCGCCTCGCGCACGGCCGGGTGTTCTCCGTCGTCGCGCAGGTACGGGCCAGCACGCGCAACTCGCTGGTGCGTGAGCTCGCCGACGACGCCAACACCACCGTGCTGGACCACATCAAGATCCTCGAGGCCACCGGGTACGTCGACTACGACGCCCTCGCCCGCGACCTGGCGGCCGACAGCACGCCGCCGCTCACCAACTCCCCCGGGCCGCCGGGCCCCACGGCCGATCCCGGACCGGTCGTGCCGCTCACGGCGTCGCCGCAACCCACGTACACGCTCCCGCCGGCCGCGGCCAGCCCGCCACCCGGCTCCTGAGCCGCCCGGGACGAAGGCAAGCGGAACGTCACATACCCACAACACCCGTTCCGGATCGTGAACGGGGCATGGCGTTTCCCGGTGCGGATGGCATAGAAACGCGGCATGGTCTGGGTGCTTCTCCTGCTGCTGGCATGGGCCGTCGCGGGCGCGGCGTGCACACGGCTGTGTCTGGCCGCCGCCCGTGCGGCGAGCGTGGACGCGAACGCGGGCCGCGGACATGATCTGACGCTGTACGAGGCGGCCTTCCTGTCCGGCGGCCCGGGCCGGGTCGCCGACCTGACCATGGTCTCCATGGCGCGCCAGCGGCGGCTGCTGCTCGCCCACACCGGCTGGGCGACCGTCGTGGACCCGCGCGGGCGCGACGAGATGGAACGGTCGGTCATCGGGGCCATAGGGCCCGAGGGGCAGTCACCCATCGCCCCGGTGCGGGCCGCGGCGGCGGCCGCGGACGCGGTGGGCGGCCTCGCCGACCGGCTGGTCGACGCGGGCCTCGCGGTGCCCGACGGGGCCCGTACGACGGTCGCGGCCGGGGTGCGGCGGGTGCGGGTCGCCGCCGTGGTCGTCCTCGCGCTGGGCGCCACCGCGCTGCTGCTCCCCGCCGCCCCGGAGATGCCCCGCAACCTCGTCGCCCTCTGGTTCGCGCTGCCCCTCGCCCTCACCCTGAGCTGCCTGGCGACAGCGCGGGTGGAGGCGCATCCGTACTCGCGCTGGGCCTCCCCGGCCGGCCAGCGGCTGCTGGGCGCGCTGGCCCGGCACGCGGGGAGCGCGGCGGACGAGCGTACGTATCTGACCACCGTGGCCGTACGCGGGATCCGCGCGGTCGGCGAACCGGACCTGCGGGCGGCCTTCGCACATCGCGGCCAGTACGGGTCCTACGGGTACTACGGGCTGTACGGGCGCGACTGAGACGGCGCTCCGCTCGGGCAGGGCTCCCGGGCGGAAACTCCCGGGGAGGGATCACTCAAGCGGGGCGCGCTGGACCACCGGGGGGCGCACAAGGGGCATTGACGCCGACACCCGCCGTCGGTGCTTGCCTTCCCCCGAGGCCGAACCAAACTTCCCTTTTGTCGCCGCCGTGCACCGAAGGGACCCCGATGAGAGCCGCCGCCCTCCACTCGGCCGCAGGAGCCCTGCTGCTGACCGCCCTCTCCGCCGTCCCGGCGGGCGGCGTCCCGAGCGCCCCCGACCTGTCCGCTCCCGTCCTGTCCGCCTCCGCGCGGTCCGTCACGCCCGGCGTCGCGCTCGCCGCCGCGCGGGCCGCGGTGAGGGGCGTCGACTTCGGGAAGTGCTCCGACGCACAGGACCTGCCCGGCACCATGCAGTGCGGCACGGTCGCCGTCCCGCTGGACTACGCACGGCCGAACGGCAAGCAGATCGACCTGACCGTCAGCCGGGTGCAGGCCACCCACCGGGACCCGCACAACAGCAAGCACCGGGTGCCCCGGCAGGGCGCGCTGGTCTTCAATCCGGGCGGCCCGGGCGGCTCCGGCCTGTACTTCCCGCTGATCGGGCTGCTGCCGGAGTGGAAGCGCATCGGGGCCGCGTACGACCTCGTCGGCTACGACCCGCGCGGGGTCGGCCGCTCGGCGCCGCTGTCCTGTCAGGACCCCAAGCGGTTCTTCAAGGGCCCCTCCCCGGCCCCGACGCACCCCTCGGAGTCCTACAAGCGGGAGCGCATCGCGCAGGCGAAGGCGTACGCGCAAGGGTGCGCCAAACGGTCGGGCAACGGCCTGCGGCACTTCAACTCCCTCAACAACGCCCGAGACCTGGACGTGCTGCGCGCCGCGCTGGGCGAAGAGCGACTGACGTTCATGGGAGCGTCGTACGGCACCTACTTCGGGGCGGTGTACGCGACCCTGTTCCCCTCGCACGTGCGGCGGATGGTGTTCGACGCGGCGGTGAACCCGGACCCGGCGCAGATCTGGTACCGCAACAACCTCGACCAGTCGGCGGCGTTCGAGAGCCGCTGGACGGACTTCCGGGAGTGGATCGCACGGCACGACGACGTGTACGACCTCGGCGGCACGGCTCAGGCGGTGCTGGACAGCTATGAGCGGGCGCGGGCGCGGCTGGCCGCGGAGCCGGCCGGCGGGAAGGTGGGGCCGGGTCAGCTCCAGGGCGCGTTCCTGCAGGCCGGTTACTACGACGACTACTGGCCGGCTCGGGCGCAGGCGCTGTCGGAGTACCTGAAGGGCGACCCGAAGCAGCTCATCGCGCAGGCCGGGCCGGTGCAGGAGGCCGCCGAGGAGGCGGAGAACTCGAACGCCGTGTACACGGCGGTGGAGTGCAACGACGGGCCGTGGCCGACGGACTGGAAGGTGTGGGACCGCGACAACACGCGGCTCGCGCGGGTCGCGCCGTTCGAGACCTGGGACAACGTGTGGGCGAACCTGCCGTGCGCGTACTGGCCGGCGCCCCGGCAGGAGCCGCTCGATGTACGGACCGGGCCGGGCGAGCTGCCGCCGACGCTGATCCTGGCCGCGGAGCGGGACGCCGCCGCGCCCTACGACGGGGCCCTTGAGATGCACCGGCGGCTGACCGGTTCGGTGCTGGTGACCGAGCGGGACTCGGGTACGCACGGCATCGGGGGCGGCCCGAACCGGTGCGTCAACGGCCACCTCGACGCGTACCTGCTGGAGGGCCGGCTTCCCACGCGGCGCGCGGCCTGCGCAGCGCATGCGCAGCCGAAGCCGACCGCACCGAAGCAGGCCGAGCCGAAGCCGGCCGGGCCCGGGCCGGCGGCCCGCTCCGCGGAGCGGGCCGCGCGCCCGAAGCGCTGATCAGGCCAGGCCCGCGACCAGCTCCGCGACGTCCTTGCGCCGGCCCGTGTAGAACGGGACCTCCTCGCGGACGTGCATCCGGGCCTCCGAGGCCCGCAGATGACGCATGAGGTCGACGATGCGGTACAGCTCGTCGGCCTCGAAGGCCAGGATCCACTCGTAGTCGCCGAGCGAGAACGAGGCGACCGTGTTGGCACGGACGTCCGGGTAGCCGCGGGCCATCTTGCCGTGGTCGGCGAGCATGCGACGGCGGTCCTCGTCGGGCAGCAGGTACCAGTCGTAGGAGCGCACGAACGGGTAGACGCTGATGTAGTCGCGGGGCGTCTCGTCGGCCAGGAACGCCGGAATGTGCGAGCGGTTGAACTCGGCGGGGCGGTGCAGCGCCATGTTCGACCAGACCGGCTCCAGTGCGCGGCCCAGCCGGGTGCGGCGGAACAGGTTGTACGCCTCCTGGAGCTGGTCGGCGGTCTCGGCGTGCCACCAGATCATGAGGTCGGCGTCGGCGCGCAGACCGGACACGTCGTACGTGCCGCGGACCGTCACGTCCTTGGCGGCGAGCTGGTCGAACAGCTCCTGGACCTCGTCGGCGTACCCCGCGCGGTCGTCGGGGAGCACGTCCTTCAGCTTGAAGACGGACCACAGCGTGTAGCGGATGACCTCGTTAAGGTCCTTCGCCAGCTTGCCCTTGTTCGGGATCCTGCCGGCCTCGGTGGTGGGGGCGTCGTCGCTCATGGTGCTCATTCTCCCGCTCCGCCGTGCAGACTCTGCACCGGGTTGGCCGTGAGCTCCCGGACGGCGCTCAGGTCGCCGCCGATCTGGTCCACCGCGGCGTACGCGCTCGCGATGCAGGCCGGGATGCCCACGCCGTCGTACTGCGCGCCGCACACCGCGAGGCCCGGGAGCTTCGCGACGTGCTCGCGGATGCGGGCCACGCGCGCGTGGTGGCCGACGGGGTACTGGGGCAGACCGTCCGTCCAGCGGGTGACGCGGGTTTCGACGGGTGTGGCGTCCAGGCCGGTGGCGGCGCGCAGGTCGTGCCGGGAGACGTCGACGAGGTCGGCGTCCTCGCGGCCCAGGATCTCCGTCTCGCCGTAGCGCCCCACGGAGGTGCGCAGCACGACCGTCCCCGGGTTCTCGTCGGCGATCCAGCCCCACTTCTGGGAGGCGAAGGTGGACGCCTTGATGGTGCGTCCGTCGACGGGCGGGACGAGGAAGCCGCTGCCGTCGGGCAGGGCCGTCTCGGCGCGCCGGTAGGCGAGGGTGATCAGTGCCATGGAGGCGTACTCCACCGTGCGCAGCTCGGCGGCGGCCTCGGGGGACTCGGCGGCGAGCAGTGCGGCGGCGGCCGGTGCGGGGACGGCGACGACCACGGCGTCGGCCCGCAGCACCCGCTCCCCCGCGGTGACGCGCCAGCCGCCGGCCGGCTCGCGGCGCAGCTCCGTCACGGCCACACGCGTGTGGATCTCGCCGCCGCGCGCCTCGACGGACTCGGCGACCGCGAGCGGCAGCGAGCCCACGCCGCCCTCGATGCCCATGAACACGGGTCCGGTCTGCCGGTCGGCGGTCGCCTTGGCCTGGATCTCGCGGACGGCCTCGGTCAACGAGGTGTGTGTCTGCGCCGCCTGGAAGAGCTGCGGGACGGCCGAGCGCATCGAGATCCGGTAGGCGTCGCCTGCGTAGACGCCGCCCAGCAGGGGTTCGATGAGGCGGTCGACGACCTCGCGGCCCAGGCGTGCGGCCACGTACTCCCCGACCGCCACGTCGTCCCCCGTCTCCGTGCGGGGCAGGTCGGCGTCGCGTTCGATACGGGCCAGGCCCTCGTCGGACAGAACGCCGGAGAGGGCGGCCGCGGTGCCCGGGACGCCCATGACGTGGCCCTTGGGCATGGGGCGCAGCGCGCCTCGGGTCCAGATCGAGGCCGTGGCGGTGGCCGGCGGCCGGAGGAGGTCGGCGAGGCCCGCCTCGCGCGCGAGGGCGACCGCCTCGGGCCGGCGGGCCAGCATCGACTCGGCGCCGAGGTCCACGCGCACGCCCGCGATCTCGCCGGGCAACAGCTTGCCGCCGACCCGGTCGGACGCCTCCAGCACGGTCACTCTCGCCCCGCGCCCCAGCAGCCGGTGGGCGGCGGCCAGACCGGCGATCCCGGCTCCGATGACGACGACGTGATGCCCCGTGCCCGTACCCGTTGCGCTCATGCGCCCACTCTCTCAGACCCCACTGACACTCCCGCCGCGCCCCGGTGTCCTCCCCGCGTCCCGACCGTGACCTGTTCGGAACCGACCATCGCCAACGTCCCGGCCCGCCCCGGCGTCGAAGGAGCGTCAATGGCCCACAGCACTCGGGGGGACACGCAGATGCCCACACGCCATTCCGTACGACGCTCGGGACGACGTCCCGTACGACCCGCCCACGCCCTGTCCGCGATCCTGCTGGCCGCGGGCCTCGCGCTCACCGGATGCAGCAGCGCGAACGACTCGAGCTCGAGCGGCGCGGCCGACAAGGCCGCCGTCGGCGAGGCCGCCCCGGAGGGCGCCGCCTCGGACCTGAAGGAGGGCGCGGGCGCGAGCGGCTCGAAGGCCACCACGGCACCGAAGCTCGACACCAACCGCATCATCCGCACCGCCTCCCTGACCGTGCAGGTCAAGGACGTGCCGAAGGCCCTCGACGAGGCCCGGGCGACCACCGAGAACGCGGGCGGCTACGTCGGCGACGAGACGACCGTCCGGGACGAGGACGGCGGCGAGCAGACCCGGGTCGTGCTCCGGGTGCCCGTCGAGAAGTACGACGACGTCCTGACCGATCTCCAGGGCGCGGGCAAGCTCCTGGAGCGCACGGCGAAGGCCCAGGACGTCACCGGTCAGGTCGTCGACGTCGAGAGCCGGATCGCCTCGCAGCGCGCCAGCGTCGCCCGGGTGCGCGAGCTGATGGACCGGGCGACGAAGCTCAGCGACGTCGTCACCCTGGAAGGCGAGTTGAGCACCCGGGAGGCCGATCTGGAGGCGCTGCTCGCCCAACAGGCGTCCCTGAAGGACCGCACGAGCCTGGCGACCATCACCGTGACTCTCTCGGAGAAGCCGGTCGACCCGGCCGCCGACAAGGACGACGACCCGGGGTTCGTGGACGCGCTGGCGGGCGGCTGGGAGGCGTTCGTGACGGTGCTGCGCTGGATCGCCGTGGCGTTCGGCGCGGCGCTGCCGTTCCTCGCGGCGGCCGTCCTGGTCGTGCTGGGGTGGCTGCGGCTGTCGCGTGTGCGGCGGCGGGCGGCAGCGGCGCCGGCGCCCGGCGACGGCGGCGCGGCGCCCGCAGAGGGCGCAGAGGGCGCAGAGGGCGCAGAGGGCGAACGCACGGAGGACTGAAGTGCGAGTCGGCCGTAGCGTGTTCGCATGAGCATCGAGCGACTGGTCGTGATCGGCGGTGACGCCGCGGGCATGTCCGCGGCGTCCCAGGCCCGGCGTCTGAAGGGGCCCGGGGAACTGGAGATCGTGGCCTTCGAACGCGGCCACTTCACCTCCTTCTCGGCGTGCGGCATCCCGTACTGGGTGGGCGGTGACGTCGTCGGGCGGGACGAACTGATCGCCCGCACGCCCGAGGAGCACCGCGCGCGGGGGATCGACCTGCGGCTGCGCACGGAGGTCACGGAGATCGACGTGGCGGGGCGGCGGGTACGCGCGCGTGACGTGGATTCGGGCGCGCAGTCCTGGACGTCGTACGACAAGCTCGTGATCGCGACCGGGGCCCGCCCGATCCGGCCGGACCTGCCGGGTGTGGACGCGGCGGGCGTGCACGGGGTGCAGACCCTGGACGACGGGCAGGCGCTGATCGACACGCTGGCACGCGCGCGTGGACGGAGGGCCGTCGTCGTGGGGGCGGGCTACATCGGCGTGGAGATGGCCGAGGCGCTCATCAACCGCGGCTACGAGGTGACGGTCGTCAACCGGGGCAGCGAGCCGATGTCGACCCTCGACCCGGACATGGGCCGACTGGTGCACACGGCCATGGAGGGCCTGGGCATCACCATGGTGAACGAGGCCGAGGTCACCGCGGTGCGCACCGCCGAGGACGGCCACGTCCGCGCGGTGGTGACCAAGGACGCCGAGTACCCGGCGGACGTGGTGGTGCTGGGCATCGGCGTCCGTCCGGAGACCGCGCTCGCGAAGGCCGCCGGGCTGCCCCTGGGCGGGCACGGCGGGCTGCTCACCGACCTGGCGATGCGGGTGCGCGGCCACGAGGACATCTGGGCCGGCGGCGACTGCGTCGAGGTCCTCGACCTGGTCTCCGGCCAGGAACGTCATATCGCCCTCGGCACCCACGCCAACAAGCACGGCCAGGTCATCGGCGCCAACGTCGGCGGCGGCTACGCCACGTTCCCCGGCGTGGTCGGCACGGCCGTCAGCAAGGTCTGCGATCTGGAGATCGCCCGCACGGGTCTGCGGGAGAAGGACGCGCGCCGGGTCGGTCTCCGCTTCGAGACGGTCACCGTCGAGTCCACCAGCCGCGCGGGCTACTACCCCGGCGCCTCCGCCATGACGGTCAAGATGCTCGCCGAGCGCAGGACGGGCCGTCTGCTGGGCGTCCAGATCGTCGGGAGGGAGGGCGCGGGCAAGCGGGTCGACATCGCGGCGGTGGCGTTGACAGCCGGGATGACGGTGGAGCAGATGACGGCCCTGGACCTGGGCTACGCCCCGCCGTTCAGCCCGGTGTGGGATCCGGTGCTGGTGGCGGCGAGGAAGGCGACGGCAAGGGTGCGGAGCACCTGAGGAGCTGCCCGGGGCGCGGGCCGACCGTGGCCGGCCCGCGCCCCGTGACGTTCCTCAACCGGTTCCGCTCAGCCTCGGCAGGGCGGAAACAGCCGCGGGCTGTTCCACCGGCTTCGCATGCGCCGCGGCCGCCGGCCGCGACCGCAACCGGTTACTGACGGCTTCGTCCAATGTCACCGGCCGCTGCATCTGCGCAGCGAGCCGCCCGGCCTCCTGGCCGAGTCGCGCCACGTCCTCCCAGGGCAGCCGGACCACCAGCGAGATTTCGGCCTCGCCGTCGGGTGTGGCGTGCATGGGGGGAGTAACTCGGTCGTTCATCGTCTGTTCCTCACGTCGTCCCCGCGACCCGCCTTCCTCGTGCCGCGAGCGGTTGCCGGTTCATACGCACTCGTGGTGAGGCGTGTTCACCGGTTCGTGGAACGGATCGGGGGCAGTACTTCCTTGTGGTCATCCCCGTCCATGACGTGAACCCCGTGCGCCGTACGCCCGTGGTGACGTACGCGCTCATCGCCGCGAACGTCTTCGTCTTCTTGTTCATGCCCGGCCTGTCCGGCTCGGTGGCGGGCGACAGCGGCCTGGCCCAGACGTGCCATCTGCACGCCTTCCTGGAGCACTACGCGGCCGTCCCGCGCGAGTTGATCCACCATCAGCTGCCACAGCTCGTCCCCACCGGCGAGGTGACCGGCGCGGGGTGCGCGCTGGCGCCGCCGGGCTACGAGAAGTCGCCGGCGTTGAGCGTGCTCACCGCGATGTTCCTGCACGGCGGCTGGCTGCATCTGCTGGGCAACATGCTGTTTCTGCTGATTTTCGGAAACAACATCGAGGACCGCATGGGGCATGTGCGCTTCGCGCTCTTCTACGTCGTCTGCGGCTATGCGGCGTCGTACGGTTTCGCGCTGCTCAACGCCGACTCGACCGACCCGCTGATCGGTGCGTCGGGAGCGATCGCGGGAGTGCTCGGCGCCTATCTGGTGCTGTATCCGAAGGCCAGGGTGTGGGTCCTGGTCCCGTTCCTGGTGTTTCTGCCGCTGCGCCTGCCCGCCTGGCTGGTGCTGGGTTTCTGGTTCGTGCTCCAGGCGGTCTACTCGTCAGGCGAGGGCGTCTCCGGGGCGGGCACCGTGGCGTACGCGGCGCACATCGTCGGCTTCCTCGCGGGCATGCTGCTCGCCTGGCCGCTCAAGCCGGGCACTCCCCCGCCGCCGGAGCCGCGCGGCCTGCTGTTCGGCAGACGGGCGCGCCCCCGGCACACGTGGTGAGCGCCGCCTACCTGGCCGTCTGCGTGTGGACGTGGTCGACCAGCCGGGTCAGTGCGTCCGGGTCGGTGGACGGCATGACGCCGTGGCCGAGGTTGAAGACGTGGCCCTCCAGGCCGGCGGCCGCGTCGAGGACCTCGCGGGTCTTGGCCTCGACGGCCTCGGTGCCGGCGAACAGCACGGTCGGGTCGAGGTTGCCCTGGAGCGCCTTGCCGGGACCGACCCGGCGCACGGCCTCGTCGAGCGGGACGCGCCAGTCCACGCCGACGACGTCCGCGCCCGCGTCGCCCATGAGCTTGAGCAGCTCGCCGGTGCCGACGCCGAAGTGGATGCGCGGGACGCCGTAGCCCTCGACCGCGCGGAAGACCTTCGCGGAGGCGGGCAGCACCGAGCGGGTGTAGTCGGCGGGGGCGAGCGCGCCGGCCCAGGAGTCGAACAGCTGCACGGCGCTCGCACCCGCCTCGATCTGCACCTTCAGGAAGGCGGCCGTGATCTCCGCGAGGCGGTCGAGCAGGTCGGCCCAGAGCTCGGGGTCGCCGTACATCATCGCCTTGGCGTTCTCGTACGTGCGCGACGGACCGCCCTCGACGAGGTAGCTCGCGAGGGTGAAAGGCGCGCCCGCGAAGCCGATGAGGGGGGTGGCGCCGAGCTCGGCCGTCAGCAGGCCGATGGCCTCGGTGACGTAGGAGACGTCGTCGGGGGTGAGGTCGCGCAGCTGGGCGAGGTCGGCGCGGGTGCGGATCGGGCGCTCGACGACGGGGCCGACGCCCGGCTTGATGTCGAGGTCGATGCCGATGGCCTTGAGCGGGACGACGATGTCGCTGAAGTAGATCGCCGCGTCCACGTTGTGCCGACGCACCGGCTGGAGGGTGATCTCGGTGACCAGCTCGGGCCGCATGCAGGAGTCGAGCATCGCGATGCCCTCGCGGACCTTGCGGTACTCCGGCAGCGAGCGCCCCGCCTGCCGCATGAACCACACGGGCGTGTGCGGCACGGGCTCACGCCTGCACGCCTTCAGGAAGGCACTGTCGTACGTCGCTGTCGGCTGCCGGCCCGCCGGGCTCTCGTTCGCGCTCACGACGGCAAGTCTCCCACGGCCCCGGAGGCGACGAGGCCGCCCCCGTCCGTCGCCCTTCCTCCGCCTTGCCGTCACCCTCGGCGTTCCTTCTGCCGTCCTCCTGCTGTCCTTCTGTCGTCCTTCCGTGGTCTTTCGGGCGGTGTGGTCCGTGCGCCTGTTCGCCCAGCGCGCACCTGTCCGCGAGCCCCGCACGGGTGTCTTGCCCTGCACGCAGCCCCCGTTCCCCTTAATCTTCCCCGCATGGCTGCGGCTCAGGGACGACTGTCGGACGGCGCTGGCGGGATGGATGACGCGAACGAGGGGGACCGGGATGGGAGCACGTCGACACCATTGCCTTTCCGGGCCGCGGTCGACGCGCTGAGGGCGGCCCGGCTGCGGCCGCAGATCGAGGTCGAGCCGACACCGGCCCCGAAGCGGCTCGCCCCGTTCGCGTACGCGCTGGAGGCGACCGTCGTGGACGGCGATCAGGATCTGGCCGACGGCCGGCTGGTGCTGCTGCACGACCCCGACGGGCACGACGCCTGGCGCGGAACGTTCCGCCTGGTGACCCTCGTCCGGGCCGAGCTGGAGCCCGAGATGGCCGCGGACCCGCTGCTGCCGGACGTGTGCTGGTCATGGCTGACCGGCGCGCTCCAGGCGCGCGGGCTGACGTACGGCGAGCCGAGCGGGACCGTCACGCGCGCGAGTTCGCACTACTTCGGCGGGCTCGCGGAGCGCCCGGCGGCCTCGCAGATCGAGATCCGGGCCTCCTGGACGCCGCGCGAGGGCCTGGGCGGGGTGCCGGACACAGGGGCGCACCTGGCCTCCTGGTGCGATCTGCTGGCGCAGGTGGCGGGGCTGCCGCCGGCCGGACCGGGGGACGCGTCGGTGGTGACGTTGCCGCAACGCAGGGGACCGCAGTCCCGTTGACCGTCTCTTTGTCGATACGGCCATTTTCGATCCCGTAAGGCACCCACTTAAACCGACTCGATCTTCGGATGATCGATCAAGTGTCCGAATTGAACAGATTGTTACTCACTAGATCGTGATCATTCTCTAAAGGACGCCGGGTTCGCTGCCGAAGACGACTGTGACCTTGAAAGCACGGTTCGTCCCGGCTTCCTCCCCACAAGCCCCACGAGCCGGCTCCCGTCCCCCACCCAGGAGGCCTGGTGTCCGTTCTCCTCGAGCAGCCCGCAAGCCTGGTCGCCTACCGCCCGAACAAGCCCACCGCCATGGTGGTCGTGGCCGACCCGCGCGTCCGCTCCACCGTCACCCGCCACCTGTGGGCGCTCGGTGTGCGCGACGTCATCGAGGCCTCGTCCATCGCGGAGGCTCGTCCCCGCATCGGCAACCCCCGCGACATCTGCGTCGCCGACGTCCACCTGCCCGACGGCTCCGGCCTCACCCTGCTGTCGGAGACCCGCGCCGCGGGCTGGCCCAACGGGCTCGCCCTCTCCGCCGCCGACGACATCGGCGCCGTGCGCAACGCCCTCGCGGGCGGCGTCAAGGGCTACGTCGTCACCGGCACCCGCACCAACGTCGGGCTCCCCACCCGGCCCGGCGCCGCCCCCATCGGCTCCGCCGCCCGTATGCACCGCCGCCCCCCGGGTGCCCCGAGTCACCCGGGCGGCTACCGCGAGCTCTCCGGCCGTGAGGTCGAGGTGCTGCGACTGGTCGCGGAGGGACAGTCGAACAAGGCGATCGGCGTCTCGATGGGCCTGTCCGCGCTGACCGTCAAGAGCCACCTCGCCCGCATCGCCCGCAAGCTCGGCACGGGCGACCGGGCCGGCATGGTCGCGGTGGCCCTGCGGACCGGCATCATCCACTGACAGCCCACTCCTGAGATTCCCCTGAGATTCCCCCGGGATCCGCCTGGGGGTCTCCCGGGCTCCGTCCCTGACCTCCCCCCCTCCCCCTCCGGTCCCCGTCCGTCCCCGTCCCTCCCCGCCCGTCCCTTTCCTTTTTCTTCCCGACCCCTTCCCCGTCGTTCACCGACCTGACTGGTTTACGACCCTCTGACGCCCGTCGACGGAACGTTCCGTCGGCGGGTGCCGTCGATACACAGATACCCTTGACAGGTGACCGACGCCCAAGAAACCGCAGCAGCCAGTTCACTGCGAACCACCGGAGGCGCCCCTCCGGACGACGGCGGATCAACTGCTTCCGGGGCGCCGACACCTCTCCTCGAACCGCGCGAGGGCATTCCTCCCGTAATCGCCGACGAGGCCTCCCTCGCCGAGGTCATCGCCGCGTTCGCCGCCGGCTCCGGCCCGGTCGCCGTGGACGCCGAGCGCGCCTCCGGCTACCGCTACGGGCAGCGCGCCTACCTCGTGCAGCTGCGCCGCGAGGGCGCGGGCAGCGCGCTGATCGACCCGGTGGCCTGTCCCGACCTCTCCGCGCTCGGCGAAGCGCTGTCCGGCGTGGAGTGGGTGCTGCACGCGGCCACCCAGGACCTGCCGTGTCTGCGCGAGATAGGCATGATGCCGACGCGGCTGTTCGACACCGAGCTGGCCGGACGGCTCGCCGGGTTCCCGCGGGTCGGCCTCGGCGCGATGGTCGAGGGCGTGCTGGGCTTCGTCCTCGAGAAGGGCCACTCCGCGGTCGACTGGTCGACCCGGCCACTGCCCGAACCGTGGCTGCGCTACGCGGCCCTCGACGTCGAGCTCCTGGTCGACCTGCGCGACGCGCTGGAGAAGGAACTGGACCGGCAGGGCAAGCTGGAGTGGGCCCACCAGGAGTTCGAGGCGATCGCCTCCGCCCCGCCGCCGGAGCCCCGCAAGGACCCCTGGCGTCGCACGTCAGGCATGCACAAGGTGCGCCGACGGCGGCAGCTGGGCGTCGTGCGGGAGCTGTGGCAGACGCGGGACCGGATCGCGCAGCGGCGGGACGTGTCGCCGGGCAAGGTGCTCTCGGACGCGGCCATCGTGGAGGCCGCGCTCGCACTGCCGACGACCGTGAGCGCGCTGGCCGCGCTGAACGGCTTCGGGCATCGGATGGGACGGCGGCAGCTGGAGCAGTGGCAGGCCGCGGTCGACCGGGCGAAGACGTTGAGCGAGTCGCAGCTGCCGCAGCCGGGCCAGCCGGTGGCGGGACCGCCGCCGCCGCGGGCCTGGGCCGACAAGGATCCGGCGGCGGCAGCGCGGCTCAGCGCGGCGAGGACGGCCGTCTCGGCGTTGGCCGAGGAGCTGAACATGCCCCAGGAGAACCTCATCGCCCCGGACGCGGTGCGCAGAGTCTGCTGGGAGCCGCCGAAGCCGCTGGACGAGACGGCCGTCGCGAGTGCGCTCGCGGGGAACGGGGCTCGGCGCTGGCAGGTGGAGCAGGTGACGCCCGTGCTCGTCGCCGCGTTGTCCTCCGACGAGGGCGCCTAGCGGCGCCCCGGCTCCCCGGCTCCCCGGCTCCCCGCGAGCAGAAGCAGAGGAGAAAGCGGTTACTTCGTCGCTCCTCTCATGAAACCGTTGTAGATGTATTTCTGGAGAGCGAGGAAGACGATCAGTGTCGGCAGGATGACCAGGACGGCTCCTGCCGAGATCGTTTCCCAGTGGGCGGCATAGGGGCCCTTGAAGCGGAACAGCGACGTCGAGATCACGCCAAGATCCTGTGAGGGCATGTACAGGAACGGGATGTAGAAATCGTTGTAGACGGCGATCCCCTTCACGATCACGACCGTCGCGATCGCCGGTTTCAGCAACGGGAAGATGATCTTTCGGTAGATCGTGAAGGCGTTCGCCCCGTCGAGCCGGGCTGCCTCGTCCAGGGAGATCGGGATCGAGCGCACGAACTGCAGGAAAATGTAGATCGAGACGATGTCCGTGCCCATGTAGAGGGCGATCGGGGCCCAGCGGGTGTCGAACATGCCGAGGCTGTGGACGATCTGGAAGGTGGCCACCTGGGTGGTGACGCCCGGGACCAGAGCGGCCAGCAGAAACAGGGCGATCACGAGTTTGCGGAACCGGAAGGTGAACCGGTCGATCGCGTACGCGGTCATCGAGCCGATGAGGACCGTGCCGCCCACCGAGACGACGAGGATGAAGGCGGTGTTGCCGAACGCCGTGAGCATTCCGCCGTCCTGGAACGCCGTCACGTAGTTGTGGAAGTTGAGCGGGTCGTGCGGGAGCGTGAGCGGCCCGCTGCCGTTCGCCGTCTCCTTCTCGGTCTTCAGTGACGTCAGGAGGACGACGCCCAGCGGGAGCAGAACGATGAGCGTCGCGGCGATCAGCGACAGGTACACGAGGGTGCGGGCAACGGCTCGGCGTGTCATACGAGGTCCACGTGGTCGTCGGGGACGAGGCGTCGCTGCACCCAGGTGACCAGCAGGATGATCAGCAGCAGCACGACGGCCGCCGCGGAGGCGAGCCCCGTCTTGTTGAACTGGAAGGCCAGCTTCACGGTCTGGATCACGAACGTCTCGGTGCCGGTCGCCCCGCCCGTCATGATGTACGGGATCTCGAAGGCCGACAGGGAACCCGAGACGGAAAGGATCACCGTGAGGGTCAGCACCGGCTTGATGCCGGGCAGGATGATGTAGCGGAACTGGTGCCAGCGGCCGGCGCCGTCGAGTTCGGCCGCCTCGTACAGCTCGCCCGGGATGGACTGGATCGCCCCGAGGAACAGGACGAAGTTCATGCCGAGGTAGCGCCAGATCGAGACGCCCGCGAGGGAGACGTTCGCCGAGGTCGGGGTACCCAACCAGGCGTGGTCGGTGTGGTGGCCGAAGAAACCGAGCACTGTGTCGAAGGTGCCGCCGTCCTGGAAGAAGTAGAGGAAGACGAAACCGATTGCGACGCCGTTGACCAGGGACGGGAAGAAAAGCACGCCCTTGAAGAAATTCCGGAAACGGATGCTGAAACTCAGGATCGTGGCGAAGTAGAGCGCGGCGACGATCTGGATCACCGAGGCGGCCAGGTAATAGCCGCTTACCCAGAACACCTGGAAGAGGTCCTCCCTGGTGAAGATCTCCGTGTAGTTCTCCGCGCCCGTGTAGTGCAGTTCCGGGCTCACGCCGTCCCAGTCGGTGAAGCTGTAGGCGACCATGTTGGCGATCGGCGCGTAGGTGAAGGTGACCAGCAGGGCGAGCGGGGCGAGCAGGAACAGCCAGGGGGTCAGCAGCCGCCGAGTGCGTGCCCGGCGCGGGGCCGGTGCCGGTGCGGCGCGCTTCGGGACCGGCGCGGCGGCCTCGAAGGTCGCTTCCGCGGCGGTCGTCCCCGCGGTGGGGCGGCCGGGGGTGTGCGTGTCCGCGTGCGTCATCCGTCGCTCACGTTCGCCTGTGTCTCGGTCCACTTCTTGCCGAGGACGCCGAGGAAGTCGTCCAGGCTGCCCTTCTTCGCGCCGCGTGCCAGGTCGACGAGGTCCTGGCGGTACTCGGGCTTGTAGATGCCGACCTCGGACTCGTTGTCGATCAGCTTGACCTTCGCACCCGCCGAGTCGTCCAGCTCGATGAGCTTGACGCCGGCCTCGTCGTACGGCTTCAGCGCCTCGGGCATGGCCGCGTCCTTGAGCGGGGAGATGGCCAGATTGTCCTTGTCGTAACCGGACTTGTCGGTGAACCAGTCGATCCAGGCGCGGGCCGCCTCCTTGTGCGGGGAGTGGACGTTGACGGCCTGGTTGTAGTCGGGGCCCACCGTCGCGCAGAACTTGCCGTCCGTCTGGGCGGGAAACGGCATGAAACCGATGTCGTCAGGATTCACGCCGGCCTTCTTCGCCGCGTCCTGGAACTGGATGATCGCCCAGGTGCCGAGCCACTGCGTGGCGATCTCGCCCTTGGCCGTACGGGGCTTGGACTCCTCCCAGTTGCTGGTCGTCGGGTCCTTCTCGGCGAGGCCCTGCTTGACGATGTCGTGCAGCAGCGTGTCGCCGACCCGCAGGTCGGAGCCCGCGGCCCAGGGATCGCCCTCGGCGAGTTTCGTGGTCGCCTGCGGATCGCAGTGGACCGCGCCGTTGACGTACGTCCACGAGGTCAGCGGCCACTGGGCGGCGAAGTTGGTGTAGTAGGGGACGGCGTCGGTCTTCGCCTTGATCGCCTTCAGGTCGGCGAGGAACTCGGCCGGGGTGGTGGGCCATTGGGTGACTCCGGCCTCCTTCCAGACCCGTTTGTTGTAGACGAAGCCGGGCATCACGCCGACCGGGCTCTGGCCGTAGACCTTGCCGTCGACGGCGGTGAAGTCGGTGAAGCGGTACTTCTTGCCGCGTTCGGCCGTTGTGCCGAGGGAGGCGAAGAACTTGGGGTAGTCGCCCTTCTTGATCACTGCCGGGATCAGCAGGACATCGCCGTAGTCGTCCGTGTTCATCCGGATCTTGATCTCGGCCTCGTAGTTGGTGAGGGCCTGGAACTCGACCTTCACCTTGGGGTACGTCTTGTTGAACTCGGCGGCGTACCTGTCCAGCGTGCCGTCCTGCTTGAGATCGGTCCGCACGGTGAGGACCGTGATCGTGCCGCTCACCTTCGACGGGTCGTCGGGCGCCTCGGCGTCCGCGCCCTTCGCGCTTCCCCCCGTCCCGGTGCATCCCGGCAGCAGCAGGGCCGCTCCCGCGACCATGGCGACGGCTGTACGGCGGTTCATGTGCATCACTTCCGTTCCTGGGACGGACGAGCACGTGCGGGTTGGCTGATTCGGCACTCTGACAGCGCATTCTCAACCGGTAAAGTCCCAATCCCGCCAAGGATGACGCGACACCAACCGAAACTTTCGCTGAACCGGTTTAGGGAGTGCGCATGCTGGAGGAAACACCACTCACCGAGGGATGGATCCTGCGGCACGGAGCGCAGTCGCTCCCGGCGTCGGTACCGGGCTGTGTGCACACCGATCTGCTCGCCGCCGGCGTGATCCCCGACCCGTTCCTCGGGCAGAACGAGACCGACGTCGCATGGGTGGGGCGGCGCGAGTGGACGTACGAGACGGAGCTGCGAGCCGCGTCCACCGGGCACGAGCAGACCGACCTGGTGTTCGACGGCCTCGACACGGTCGCGGAAATCACGTTGAACGGCCAACTCCTGGGCCGGGTACGGAATATGCACCGCTCGCACCGGTTCGACGCGACGGGGCTCGACGGGCCGTTGACCGTGCGGTTCGTCTCCGCGTACGCCGAGGCGGAGGCGGTGCGGGGGAAGGTCGGCGATCGCCCGTCCGCCTACGCCGAGCCCTACCAGTACGTGCGCAAGATGGCCTGCTCGTTCGGCTGGGACTGGGGGCCCACCCTGGTGACGGCCGGGATCTGGCGGCCGGTGCGGGTGGAGCGCTGGTCGACGGCTCGGCTGGCCCGGGTGCGCCCGCTGGTGAGCGTCGAACAGGGCGTCGGGGTGGTGGAGTTACGGGTGGACGTGGAGCGGACCCGGGTGGAGGCCGGGCTCACGCTGGAGGCCCGGGTGGGGGGACGCCGGGCCCGGGCGGAGGTCTCGGGCACAGCGGGCGTGGTCAGGGTGGAGGTGCCGGACGCGCGGCTCTGGTGGCCCCGGGGTTACGGCGAACAACCCTTGCACGACGTCGAGTTGACGTTGCATCACGGGAGTGCGCCGCTCGACGTCTGGCGGCGGCGCATCGGTTTCCGCACGGTGGAGCTGGACACCTCCGCCGACGCCCGTGGAAGCGGTTTCACTCTCGTCGTCAACGGGGCGCGGCTCTTCGCGCGGGGCGTGAACTGGATCCCGGACGACGTGTTTCCGTCCCGGGTGACCCGGGATCGTTACCGCAAGCGGTTACGACAGGCGGCCGACGCCGGGGTCGACCTGGTCCGGGTCTGGGGTGGCGGCATCTACGAGAGCGAGGACTTCTACGACGCCTGTGACGAGCTGGGGCTGCTGGTGTGGCAGGACTTCCCGTTCGCGTGCGCGGCGTACCCCGAGGAGCAGCCGCTGCGGGGCGAGGTGGAGGCGGAGGCCCGCGAGAACGTCGTCCGGCTGATGCCTCATCCGTCGCTGGTGCTGTGGAACGGGAACAACGAGAACCTGTGGGGGTTCCGGGACTGGGGGTGGGAGGAGCGGCTCGGCGGGGACTCCTGGGGCGAGGGGTACTACCTGGGCGTGCTGCCGCGGGTCGTCGGCGAGCTGGATCCGACGCGGCCGTACACGGCGGGGAGTCCGTGGTCGGGGTCGTGGGAACAGCATCCGAACGACCCGGCGCACGGGACGCACCACTCGTGGGAGGTGTGGAACCGGGCGGACTACGCCGAGTACCGCGGCGCAGTGCCGCGGTTCGTCGCCGAGTTCGGCTGGCAGGCGCCGCCGGCCCACGCGACGCTGCGGCGGGCGCTGCCGGGCGAGGAGCTCGCGGCGGACTCCCCCGGCATGCTGCACCACCAGAAGGCGGAGGACGGCAACGGCAAGCTGGCGCGCGGGCTCGCCCGCCACTTCGCCGTGCCGGACGGGGACTTCGACCGATGGCACTACCTCACACAGGTCAACCAGGCGCGGGCGGTGGCGACCGGGGTCGAGCACTGGCGGTCGCACTGGCCGGTGTGCGCGGGCACGATCGTCTGGCAGCTCAACGACTGCTGGCCGGTGACCTCCTGGTCGGCGATCGACGGGGACGGGCGGGAGAAACCGCTCTACCACGAGTTGCGGCGGCTCTATGCGGACCGGTTGCTCACGCTCCAAGTGCGGGACGGGGGCCTGATGTTGGCGGCCGTCAACCAGTCCGCGGAGCGGTGGACGGGCACGGTGACGCTTCGGCGCATGTCCGTGGCGGGGGACGAGGTCGGCGCCACGACCGTGCAACTGGCGGTCGACGCACGGGCGGTGGGTGTGGTGCGGGTGCCGGCGGAGCTGGAGCCGACCGGGGCGAAGGAGTTCCTGGTGGCCGACGGACGGGGGTCCCCCCGCTCGGGCGAAGCCGAGAGCGGGGGACGGCTGCGGGCCGTGCATTTTCCGGTGCCGGACCGTGAAATCCTCTATCCGTGGCCCGAGTTCGAGGTGGCGGTGACGCCGGGTGCGGTCACGGTCACGGCGCGCACCCTCGTCCGGGATCTGCTGCTCCAGGCCGATCGGCTGGACCCGGGGGCGCGGGCCGACCGGGGGCTCGTGACCTTGCTCCCCGGAGAGCGGGTGACCATCGGGGTCGCGGGCTGGGAGACTCCGGATGCCGCCGCCGCCCGGGCCGCGCTGTACTGCCAGGAGCCCGCTCGATGACAGCGTCCCCGTCGCCTCGCGTCACGATCAAGGACGTCGCCGCGCGCGCCGGGGTGTCCAAGGGGGCGGTGTCGCTCGCCTTCAACCACAAGCCGGGGCTGTCGGAGGCGACCCGGGGCCGGATCTTCGCCGCGGCGCGGGAGTTGGGCTGGGAACCGAACCTCACGGCCCGGTCGCTGTCGAGTTCGCGGGTGGACGTGGTGGGGCTCGCGATCTGCCGGCCGGCGCGGATGCTGGGCCTGGAACCGTTCTACATGGAGTTCGTCTCCGGGGTGGAGAGCGTGCTGACCGAGCACTCCTGCTCGCTGCTGTTGCGCCTGGTGCGCAACATCGAGGAGGAGGCGGGGCTCCAGGAGTCGTGGTGGCGGGGACGGCAGATCGGCGGGGCGATCCTGGTCGACTTCCGGGCCGACGATCCCCGGGTGGCGGCGGCCGAGCGGCTCGGGATGCCGGTGGTCGCGGTCGGGCATCCCTCGCTGACCGGCAGCCTGACGTCCGTCTGGACGGACGACGCGACGGCGGTGACGGAGGCGGTGCGTTACCTCGCGGCGCTCGGCCATCGGCGCATCGCGCGGGTGGGGGGTGCGGCGGCGCTCGGGCACACGGTGATACGGACGGCCGCGTTCGACGCGGCGGCACGGAGTCTGGGGCTGGCCGGGGCGTGGCAGGTCGCCACCGACTACTCGGGGGAGGCCGGGGCGCGGGCGACTCGGTCGATGCTGACCGCCGCTCCGCCGGACCGGCCGACGGCAATCGTTTACGACAACGACATCATGGCGGTGGCCGGGCTGGCGGTCGCGGCCGAGATGGGGCTCGGCGTGCCGGGCGACGTCTCCCTCCTCGCCTGGGACGACTCCCAGTTGTGCCGGCTCACCCATCCGACGCTCTCCGCGATGAGCCACGATGTACACGGTTTCGGCGCGGAAGCGGCGCGGACGCTGTTCGGGGTGATCACGGGCGACGGCCCGGGGTCGCATCCGGTGCCGACGCCGGTGCTCACACCGCGGGGGTCGACGGCGCCGCCGCGGGCCTGACGCCCCCGAAACAGGTGCGCGACCGGCGGCGCCGGGACCTTTCGGGGCTCTCCCGGGTGTGTGACGTTCGCCGCTCCGCCCGGCAGGGGTGTGCAGCCACGTTACCCACAAGTAGCATGAGCCCTGAGCGCGCGCTCAGCGCTTGCGTGTCGCAGCAGTGCCATCCCGCACCCTGGAGGAGAGCCATCGTGCCTCGTACCGTCAGGGACGTCGTCTTCGTAGACGGCGTCCGTACCCCGTTCGGCAAGGCGGGCCCGAAGGGCATCTACCACGAGACCCGGGCCGACGACCTCGTCGTGAAGGCGATCCGGGAGCTGCTGCGCCGCAATCCCGGTCTCGACCCGAAGAAGATCGACGAGGTCGCCATCGCCGCGACCACGCAGATCGGCGACCAGGGCCTGACCATCGGCCGCACCGCCGGCATCCTGGCCGGTCTGCCGACCTCCGTGCCCGGCTACTCCATCGACCGCATGTGCGCGGGCGCCCTGACGGCCGTCACCTCGGTCGCCGGCTCCGTCGCCTTCGGCGCGTACGACATCGCCATCGCCGGCGGCGTCGAGCACATGGGCCGGCACCCGATGGGCGAGGGCGTGGACCCGAACCCGCGGTTCGTCAGCGAGAAGCTGGTCGCCGAGTCCGCCCTGTTCATGGGCATGACCGCCGAGAACCTGCACGACCGCTACCCGCAGATCACCAAGCAGCGCGCCGACGAATACGCCGTGCGCTCGCAGGAGAAGGCCGCCAAGGCGTACGCCGACGGCAAGATCCAGGCCGACCTGGTACCGGTTTCCGTCCGCCGCACCAACCCGGAGGCCGGTGAGACGGGCTGGGGCCTGGTCACCGCCGACGAGCCGATGCGCCCGGGAACGACGCTGGAGAACCTTTCCGGCCTCAAGACCCCGTTCCGCGTCCACGGCCGGGTCACCGCCGGCAACGCGGCCGGTCTGAACGACGGCGCAACCGCTTCCCTCATCGCGTCCGAGGACTTCGCGCGCGAGAACAACCTGCCGGTCAAGATGCGCCTCGTCGCGTACTCGTTCGCGGGTGTCGAGCCGGAGGTCATGGGTTACGGCCCGATCCCGGCCACCGAGAAGGCGCTGGCCCAGGCGGGCCTGTCCATCTCCGACATCGGTCTCTTCGAGATCAACGAGGCCTTCGCCGTCCAGGTCCTGGCCTTCCTCGACCACTACGGCATCGCGGACGACGACGAGCGCGTCAACCAGTACGGCGGCGCGATCGCCTTCGGTCACCCGCTGGCCTCCTCCGGCGTCCGGCTGATGACGCAGCTGGCCCGCCAGTTCGAGGAGCAGCCGCACGTCCGCTACGGCCTGACCACCATGTGCGTCGGCTTCGGCATGGGCGCGACGGTCATCTGGGAGAACCCGCACTTCGACGGAGGCGACAAGTGAGCATCACCACCGCTGAGCTTCTGAAGGGCGCGGCCGAGCTGTTCCCGGGCGAGGTCGTCACGCAGGCGCACGTGCGTCACCTGGACCTGCCGTTCGGCGCGGGGCGCTTCGCCCTGATCACGCTCGACAACGGTTTCGACCACACCAAGCCGACCACCTTCGGACCGCAGTCCCTCGCGCATCTCGACGCCGCGATCGACCAGGTCGAGAAGGAGGCCGCGGCCGGTGAGATCGTCGGTGTCGGCGTCACCGGCAAGCCGTTCATCTTCGCGGTCGGCGCGGACCTCAAGGGCGTCGAGCTGCTCAAGGAGCACAAGGACGCGCTCGCCATCGGCAAGGGCGGCCACGAGGTCTTCAAGCGTCTGGCGGGCCTCGCGGTCCCGACCTTCGCGTACTACAACGGCGCGGCGATGGGCGGCGGCGTCGAGGTCGGTCTGCACTGCGCGTACCGCACCGTGTCGAAGGCGCTGCCCGCGTTCTCCCTCCCCGAGGTCTTCCTCGGTCTGGTCCCCGGCTGGGGCGGCTGCACGCTGCTGCCGAACCTGATCGGCGCCGACAAGGCCGTCTCGGTGATCGTCGAGAACAGCCTGAACCAGAACAAGCAGCTGAAGGGGCAGCAGGTCTTCGACCTCGGGATCGCCGACGCGCTCTTCGAGGGCGCGGACTTCCTGGAGCAGTCGCTGATCTGGACCGCGAACGTCCTCAAGGGCGAGATCACGGTCGAGCGTCCGGTGATCGACCGCGGTGAGGCCTGGGACCAGGCGGTCGCCCGCGGCCGGTTCGTCGCCGACGGCAAGGTGCACGGGGCGGCCCCGGCCGCGTACCGCGCGCTGGACATCATCGCCGCCGCGAAGAACGGCGACCTCCAGCAGGGCTACGACGCCGAGGACGTCGCGCTCGCCGACCTGATCATGGGTGGCGAACTGCGCGCCGGCATCTACGCGTTCAACCTGGTGCAGAAGCGCGGCAAGCGCCCGGCCGGCGCCCCGGACAAGAACCTGGCGCGTCCGGTCACCAAGGTCGGTGTCGTCGGCGCCGGTCTGATGGCCTCGCAGCTCGCGCTGCTGTTCCTGCGCCGTCTGGAGGTGCCGGTCGTGCTGACCGACATCGACCAGGAGCGCGTCGACAAGGGCGTGGGCTACGTGCACGCCGAGATCGAGAAGCTGCTCGGCAAGGGCCGTATCAACCAGGACAAGGCCAACCGTCTGAAGGCCCTGGTGAGCGGCGTCCTGGACAAGGCCGAGGGCTTCGCCGACGCGGACTTCGTCATCGAAGCCGTCTTCGAGGAGATCGGCGTCAAGCAGCAGGTGTTCGCGGAGGTCGAGGCGGTCGCCCCGGCGCACGCGATCTTCGCGACGAACACCTCCTCGCTCTCGGTCTCCGAGATGGCGTCGAAGCTGAAGAACCCCGAGCGGGTCGTCGGCTTCCACTTCTTCAACCCGGTCGCGATCCTGCCGCTCCTCGAGATCGTGCGCGGGGAACAGACCGACGACGCCTCGCTGGCCACCGCCTTCGCCGTCGCAAAGAAGCTGAAGAAGACCGCGGTTCTGGTGAAGGACGCCCCGGCGTTCGTCGTGAACCGTATTCTGACGCGTTTCATGGGCGAGGTGCAGAACGTCATCGACGAGGGCACCCCGGTCGAGGTCGCGGAAAAGGCGGTGGAACCGCTCGGCCTGCCGATGTCCCCGCTGGTGCTTCTCGAGCTGGTCGGTCCCGCGATCGGTCTGCACGTTTCGGAGACGCTCAACCGGGCGTTCCCGGACCGTTTCACGGTCTCCCCGAACCTCGCGGCCGTCGTCAAGGCGGGCAAGCGCGGCTTCTACGTCTACGACAGCGGGAAGCCCGAGCTCGACCCCGAGGTCTTTGCGCTGCTGGAGCAGGGCGACTCGGTCCTGACCGAGGAGCAGGTGCGGGCGCGCGTCCTGGACGCGGTGGCGCAGGAGATCGGGCTCATGCTCGACGAGGGCGTCGTCGCCGAGGCGCAGGACATCGACCTCTGCCTGATCACGGGCGCCGGCTGGCCCTTCCACCTGGGCGGCATCACGCCGTACCTGGACCGCGAGGGTGTCTCCGAGCGCGTCAACGGCAAGAAGTTCCTGGCGCCGGGCGTGGCGTCCGTTCCGGCGTAACCGTCGTGCAGCCGGCGTGACCGCCGCGCAGGGACGCGAAGAGGGCCTCCGCCACTCGGCGGAGGCCCTCTGTCATGCCTCGCTCTTCTCGGCCGCTTCGAGCCGGGCCCTGAGTTCGGCGTTCTCCGCCTCCAGGACGACGATGCGCTTGCGGGCGAAGTAGACCGTCAGACCGCAGCCAGACCGTCCTGCCGGGCCGTCAGACCGTCTGCCAGGCCGTCAGGGCCAGGCCCGGCTCGTCCTTGCGTCGGGTGAGGTGCAGCCCGCCGGTCGACGGGGACAGGGCCGCCGCGACCACCCGGTCCTGGTGGTCCTTCGCGAGCGCCACCAGGGCGTCGGCGAGCAGTTGGGGCCCGGACTCGGCCCACCAGGCGCCCGACGTCTCCTCCTCGGTCGGATACGCGGCGAAGGCGACGCGGCCGCTCACGGAGCGCTGGGCGAGCAACGTGCAGTCGTGGCCGTCGAGTTCGGTGCGGATCGCGGCGACCGGGCCGGGGCCGGCGGCGGCGAGCACAGGCACCGGGTCGGTGCCGGGGCGCCAGGCGCACACATCGCCGGAGTCATCGGTGTAGAAGAGCGTGTTGTGCTCCGGGGAGGTGGCCAGGGCCTTCAGGGTCCCGGAGCGGACCGGTGCCTTGAGGGGCTCCTGCAGCACCGGTTGGGCGCCCGCCGTCTCCTGCCGCCAGTGCAGGATCCCGTCGGAGACGGCCGCGTACACCTCGACGCACCCGGACTCCCCCGTCACCGCGACGGGCGACCCCTCGACGCCCGACCCCTTGAGGTCGCGCCAGGGGTCCCAGCCGCCCTTCTCCTTCTGCGCGACCATGCACAGCCCCGTGCCGATGTTGCGCGCGAAGACGTGCGCGCGCCCCTGGGCGTCCACGGCCACGGCGGGCGTGCCGGTGCGGTCGCCCTTCTTGTTGGGATGACCGATGGGCTCCCAGTCCAGGGCGGCGAGCAGCGGCCGGTAGTGCGTGGAGTGCACCAGGCCCGCCTCCCCCTTCACCGTGGGCCGCCAGGAGGCCAGGTGGGCGTAGCCGTCGGCGCCGTGGCCGACGGCGAAACCGCGGTACACCTTCTGGTCGCCGCCGACCTTGCGCGGGGCCTCCCAGGGCCCACCCGGAATCCGTTCCGCCCTGCACAGGGCGTCGTCGTCGGAGTCCAACATCAGATAGACGCTCAGCCGCCCGTCGCGGCCTCGTATGAGCCAGTCGCCGTTCACCCGGTCACTGTATGTCGGACCCTTCACCAAGCCCGCGCGCGGGTCACGTTCGAGCCGCCGTCCGTGCGACGCTGGCCCGCATGGATGACCACATCGCGCTGCTCGTGATCGTCGATGCCGCGAACGTCGTCGGATCGGTGCCCGACGGGTGGTGGCGGGACCGACGGGGGGCCGCGGAGCGGCTGCGCGACCGGCTGGCGGCGGGCGGGCTGCCGGGGCGCTCGGGGCCCGTGGAGATCGTCCTCGTCGTCGAGGGCGCGGCCCGCGGGGTGCGGCCGGTGCCCGGCGTGCGGGTGGAGGCGGCGCCCGGCAGCGGGGACGACCGCGTCGTCGAGCTGGTCGCCGGGGCCGTCGGCCGCCCCCGTCTGGTCGTCACGGCCGACCGGGAGCTGCGCCGCCGGGTGACGGAACTCGGCGCGGAGGTGACGGGCCCACGCTCGGTACGCGGTTGACGCCTGTCCCGAGCAGCGCCGGGGCCTGTCACGCGGTGTCGTCGCCGGGCTTGAGGGCCTCGGCGGTGATCTCCTCGTGGCGTTCGAGACGGCTGTGGGAACGGCCGTAGAGGAAGTACACGACGAACCCGACGACCATCCAGCCGGCGAACCGCAGCCAGGTCTCGGTGGGGAGGTTGAGCATCAGCCAGAGCGAGGCGCACACCGACAGGATCGGGATGAACGGCACCCACGGAGTGCGGAAGGCCCGGTGCAGGTCGGGGCGGGACCGGCGCAGGATGACCACGCCGATCGCGACGACCACGAAGGCGAACAGCGTGCCGATGTTCACCAGCTCGGCCAGTTCGCTCAGCGGCGTGAAGCCGGCGACGATCGCGATGATCACGCCGAGCAGGATGGTCGGCCGGTGCGGGGTCCGGAACCGCGGGTGGACGTGGGAGAAGAAGCGGGGCAGCAGTCCGTCGCGGCTCATCGCGAAGAAGACGCGGGTCTGGCCCAGGAGCAGGATCATGCAGACCGTCGTCAGGCCGACCGCGGCGCCGAAGCTGATGAAGCCCGCGAACCAGGGGTGCCCGGTGGCCTTGAAGGCGTCGGCGAGCGGGGCGGTGATGGACAGCTCGGTGTAGTGCTGCATGCCGGTCACCACGATGGACACCAGGACGTAGAGGGTGGTGCAGATGATCAGGGAGCCGATGATGCCGCGGGGCATGTCGCGCTGCGGGTTCCTGGTCTCCTCGGCGGCCGTGGCGACGACGTCGAAGCCGATGAAGGCGAAGAAGACGACGGAGGCCGCGGTGAAGATGCCCATCACACCGAAGTTGGAGGGCGCCCAGCCGAACATCAGCTGGATGAGCGGCGACTGGAGGCTGTCGCCCGCCGGCACGGTCTGCGCCTCGGGGATGAACGGGTCGTAGTTGTCGCCCTTGATGAAGAACGCGCCCGCGATGATCACGGTGAGTACGACCGTCACCTTGACGGCGACGACGATCGTGGTGACGCGCGCGGAGAGCTTGGTGCCGAGCACCAGGATGCCGGTGAGCACCAGGACCAGCGCGGCGGCGAGGATGTCGAAGCCGAAGCCGTCGGCCCCGTCCCGCACGCCGAGCGCCTCCGGCAGGTGCCAGCCGGCGTTGTCCAGCAGCGAGGCGATGTACCCGGACCAGCCGACGGCGACCACCGCCGTGCCGAGCGCGAACTCCAGGACCAGGTCCCAGCCGATGATCCAGGCGGGCAGCTCCCCCAGGGAGGCGTACGCGAAGGTGTACGCGGAGCCGGCCACCGGGACCGTGGAGGCGAACTCGGCGTAGCAGAGCGCGGCGAGCGCACAGACGACCCCGGCCACCACGAAGGCCAGGGCGACGGCGGGGCCGGCGTTGTTCCTGGCGACCGTGCCGGTGAGCACGAAGATGCCGGTGCCGATGATGACGCCGACGCCGAAGACGGTCAGATCGAGTGCGGACAGGGACTTCTTGAGCGCGTGCTCCGGCTCCTCGGTATCGAGGATGGACTGCTCGACCTTCTTCGTCCGGAAGAGGGTGCTGCTCACGGTCGTACCTCCCACGCTGTGTCGTCCTCGACATGATCGAGAGGGGGCGTATTGCGTATGCCCCGGCGCGGACGGGTTAACGCGAATGGGCCGGTTCCACCACCCTTCGCAGTGGTGGAACCGGCCCATCCGGGCGTGTCGGGTTGACCGTGGCAGCCGTCCCGCGCGCGGGAGGCGACCGGGCAGCGGGCGGGGTCAGTCGCGAGCGGGCTCCACGGAGTCGACCTCGGCCGCCGCGCTGCCGTACTTGCCGTCCAGCTTCGAGACCAGGCCGGTGACCTGGCGGGCGATGTCGGGGGCGGTCAGGCCGATCTCCGCCATGACCTCCGCGCGGGAGGCGTGGTCGAGGAAGCGGGGCGGGATGCCGAAGTCGCGCAGCGGGACGTCGACGCCCGCGTCGCGCAGGGCCTGGGCGACCGCCGAGCCGACGCCTCCCACACGCGAGTTGTCCTCGACGGTGACGACGACGCGGTGGCGCTCCGCGAGGGGGGCCATGGCCTCGTCGACCGGTTTGACCCAGCGCGGGTCGACGACGGTGGTGGTGATGCCCTGCCGGTCGAGGAGGGTCGCGATCTCCAGGCACATCGGGGCGAGGGCGCCCACGGAGACCAGGAGCACGTCCGGGGTGTCGGTGCCGCTCTCACGCAGCACGTCCATGCCGCCGACGCGGCCTACGGCCGGTACGGCGGGGCCGACGGCGCCCTTGGAGAAGCGGACGACGGTCGGCGCGTCGTCGACCGCGACGGCCTCGCGCAGTTGGGCGCGGACCTGGTCGGCGTCGCGGGGGGCGGCGAGCCTGAGGCCGGGGACGACCTGAAGGATCGACATGTCCCACATGCCGTTGTGGGAGGCGCCGTCGGTGCCGGTGACCCCGGCCCGGTCCAGTACGAACGTCACACCGCACTTGTGGAGGGCGACATCCATCAGGACCTGGTCGAAGGCACGATTGAGGAATGTGGCGTACACCGCGAACACCGGATGCACTCCGCCCGTGGCCAGGCCCGCGGCGGAGACGGCGGCGTGCTGCTCCGCGATGCCGACGTCGTAGACCCGGTCCGGGAAGGCCTTGGCGAACTTGTCGAGGCCGACCGGCTGAAGCATGGCCGCCGTGATGGCGACGATGTCCTCGCGCTCCTTGCCGAGCTCGACCATCTCCTCGCCGAAGACGCTGGTCCAGTCGGCGCCGGAGGTGGCGATCGGCAGTCCGGTGTCGGGGTGGATCTTGCCGACGGCGTGGAAGCGGTCGGCCTCGTCCTGGAGGGCGGGCTGGTAGCCGCGGCCCTTCTCGGTGAGGCAGTGCACGATCACCGGGCCGCCGAACCGCTTGGCGCGGGCCAGCGCGGACTCCAGGGCCTCGATGTCGTGGCCGTCGATCGGGCCGACGTACTTCAGGCCGAGGTCCTCGAACATGCCCTGTGGGGCGATGAAGTCCTTGAGGCCCTTCTTGGCGCCGTGCAGGGTCTCGTAGAGGGGTTTGCCGACGACGGGCGTGCGCTCCAGGATGTCCTTTCCGCGCGCCAGGAACCGCTCGTAGCCGTCCGTCGTGCGCAGGGTGGCGAGGTGGTTGGCGAGGCCGCCGATGGTGGGCGCGTAGGAGCGCTCGTTGTCGTTGACGACGATGACCAGCGGGCGGTCGCCGTCGGCGATGTTGTTCAGCGCCTCCCAGGCCATGCCGCCGGTGAGCGCCCCGTCGCCGATGACCGCGACGACATGGTCGTCGCGGTCGAGGATCTGGTTGGCCTTCGCCAGGCCGTCGGCCCAGCCGAGGACCGTGGAGGCGTGGCTGTTCTCGATGACGTCGTGCTCGGACTCTCCCTGCGAGGGGTAGCCGGAGAGGCCGCCCTTCATCTTCAGCCGGGAGAAGTCCTGCCGGCCCGTGAGCAGCTTGTGGACGTAGGACTGGTGGCCCGTGTCCCAGAGCACCTTGTCCTTCGGGGACTCGAAGACCCGGTGCAGGGCGATGGTGAGCTCGACCACGCCGAGGTTGGGGCCGAGGTGGCCGCCGGTCTTGGAGACGGCGTCGACCAGGAAGGTCCGGATCTCCTCTGCCAGCTGGTCCAGCTCCTCCGGGCTGAGCCGGTCCAGATCACGCGGTCCCCTGATGCGGGTCAGCAGCGGCACCCGTGCCTCCTTGCAGTAAAAGCTGATCGAGCTGTTGCCGGGCTTGTCGAGTCTAATGTTCCGCCCGGGCGGACGGCGTCCGGCCCATGCGTCATAGGTCACCCGAACGGCGGTACCCAGAATGAGGCCTTCCCATGACATGACGGTGCCCGGCATCTGAACAGATGCCGGGCACGTCACGCCACGTGGGACATCAGCCGCGACCGGCGGCCTTCTGGCTCTTGCGCGAGACGGAGTCGATGACGACCGCGCCGAGCAGAACACCACCGGTGATCATGTACTGGATCGAGGTGTTCATGTTCAGCAGGTCGAGACCGGTCTGGATGGACTGGATGACCAGCATGCCCAGCAGGGCCGACCAGACGGTGCCGCGGCCGCCGAAGAGGCTGGTGCCACCGATGACGGCCGCCGCGATGGCGAGCATCAGGGTGTTGCCGCCACCGGCGCTCAGCGACGCGCCCGCGGTCTGGCCCGCGAAGAACATGCCGCCGACCGCCGCGAAGCCGCCGGAGATGGCGAACACGGTGATCCGGATCATCGGCACGTTGATGCCGGCACGACGGGCGGCCTCGATGCCGCCGCCGACCGCGAACACCTTGCGGCCGTACGTCGTACGACGCAGCACGAAGTCCACGACCACCAGCGCGGCCAGGAAGATCACCAGCGCGTTGGAGACACCGGACGCGTTGTTCAGCACGGCGGCGGAGACGAACGCCGCGACGGCGAGCGCGCCCACGCGCAGCAGGATCTCGCTGGTCGGCCGGAACGGCACGCCCGCGGCCTTGCGACGGCGCTGCTCACCGAGGTTTCCGACCAGGGACAGCACGACGGCGAGGCCGGCCAGGATGTAGGCGCCGATGATCGCCTGGTCCATGAAGAAGGAGTTCTGGCCGAGCAGGTGGATCGGGCCGGAGTCCGACGGCAGGTTGATCGTGCCGCTGGAGCCCAGCAGCCAGAGCATCAGACCGTTCCAGCCGAGGAAGCCGGCCAGGGTCACCACGAAGGCCGGTACGCCGATCCTCGCGAAGAACCATCCCTGCAGGGCGCCGATCCCGATGCCGGTGAGGATCGCCAGGACCAGCGCGAGCCAGGGGCCCATGCCGTGGTCCACCACGAACACGGCGAAGAGCGCGGACCCCAGACCGCTGACGGAACCGACCGACAGGTCGATCTCACCGAGCAGCAGCACGAACACCAGGCCGATGGCGAGCATGCCGGTGGCCGAGAGGAAGTAGCTGATGTTGGAGAGGTTGTCGGCGCTCAGGAAGCGGTCGTTCTGCAGCTGGAAGATCGTCCAGATGACGATCAGTCCGAGGACGACCGGGATCTGGCCGAGCTCGCCGCCCTTGACCTTGCGCTTGAACTCGGTGACATAGCCCTTGAAGCCCTCTTCGCGGACCAGCAGACGCGGGTCGACGACGGCGACCGGCGCGGCCGTGGGGTCGTCGGAGGGCGCGACGGTGTCCTGGCCCTCGACGACGCCCTCGGTCTTGGTGACCGTCGTGGCCTTCCCGGGCTCCGAGGAGTCGTCGCCCTTCACGGTCTTCGACGTGTCGCTCACTTTGCCGCCTCCGTGGTGCGACGCCCCGCACGACGGGTCACGGCGTTGTCCGTGGCTCCCGTGATCGCGGCGATGATTTCTTCGTGGCTGGTGTCCTTCACGGGGAAGGAGCCGTTGTTCTTGCCCAGGCGCAGGACGGCGACGGTGTCCGCGACCGCCTTGACGTCGGCCATGTTGTGGCTGATGAGGATGACGCCGAGGTTGCGCTCGCGCAGCCGCTCGACCAGGTCGAGGACCTGCGCGGTCTGCTCGACGCCGAGGGCGGCCGTGGGCTCGTCGAGGATGACGACCTTCGGCTCGCCGATCAGCGCACGGGCGATGGCGACGACCTGACGCTGGCCGCCGGAGAGGCTGGCGATCGGGATGCGCACGCTCGGGATGCGGATGGAGAGCGTGGACAGCAGCTCGCGGGAGTTCTTCTCCATCGTGACCTCGTCGATGACGCCGCGGTGCAGCAGCTCACGCCCGAGGTAGAGGTTGCCGACGACGTCGAGGTTGTCGCACAGGGCGAGGTCCTGGTAGACGGTCGCGACGCCGAGTCCCTGGGCGTCGTGGGGCTTGTTGATGCTGACCGGCTCGCCCTCCCACTCGATGACTCCCTCATCGATGGGGTGCACTCCGGCGATCGTCTTGACCAGGGTGGACTTTCCTGCGCCGTTGTCGCCCACCAGGGCGACCACTTCTCCGGCGTGGACCTCCAGCTCGACGTCGGTGAGTGCCTGCACCGCACCGAATCGCTTGGAGACTCCGCGCAACGCCAGCACGGGCGTAGCGGACACGTGAACCATCTCCTTCGCCGCCTGACCGGCGGGGATGCCGCCGCGCGCAAAGACAGGCGCGGAGGGATGTGCGCGAGTCACGGGGTACGCGACGTCGACGCACGAGGTTTACAGGATGAACATGCGTGAATCCGCTGCGCTCTCGGCAACGGTTCCGTCCGACGCCCGCCCCGGCAGCGGGGTCTGAGGTGGGGCGGGCGTCGGACAGGTCTCACGCGACCGCGGGGCGGTCGGTGGCCCCGAGGGCCGGCTCGAGTCTCGGCTCGAGCGGGCCGGCCCTCGGGGCCGGGTGCCTACTGGAGGCCGGCGGCCTTGCAGGCGGCGGCGTACTCGGCGGTGCAGATGTCCGCGACCGTGTACAGGCCGTCCTTGACGACGGTGTCCTTGATGTTGGCCTTGGTGACCGACACCGGGGTCAGCAGCGTCGAGGGCACCTTGTCGCCGGAGCCGCTGGTCAGCGTGGTGGTGGACAGGGACTTGATGTCCTTGCCCTCCAGCAGGTTGACGGCGAGCTCGGCGGCCGTCTCGGCCTCGGGCTTGTAGGCCTTGTAGACCGTGGCGGACTGGGTGCCGGCGACGATCCGCTGGATCGCGGCGAGCTCGGCGTCCTGGCCGGTCAGCGGGATGTTGCTGATCTTCGCACCCTTGAGGGTGTTGGCGATGCCACCGGCCATGCCGTCGTTGGCGGCGTAGACGCCCGCGATGTTCTTGGCGCCCAGCTGGGTGATCGCCGCGGACATCTTCTGGGCCGCGACGGTGTCCTTCCACAGGCCGGACTGCTCGTAGGCAATCGTGACCTTGCCGTCGAGGATCTTGTGCGCGCCTTCCTTGAACTGGGCGGCGTTCGGGTCGGCGTCGTCACCGTTGATCATGACGACCTTCGACGCGGTGGTCGCCTTGGCGCCGAGGGCGTCGAGCAGGGCCTGGCCCTGGAGCTCGCCGACCTTGACGTTGTCGAAGGAGACGTAGGCGCTGACCGGGCCCTGGGCGAGACGGTCGTACGCGACGACCTTGACGCCCTTGTCCACGGCGGACTGGATCGAGGACTTGATCGCGGCGGAGTCCTGGGCGGAGATCACGATGACCTTGACGCCCTTGGTGACCATGTTGCTGACCTGCTGGGCCTGCTTGGCCGGGTCGGCCGCGGCGTTCGCGTACTCGAGCTTGCAGTCGGCGCAGAGCGCCTTGACCTTGGCGTCGAAGTACGGCTTGTCGAACTTCTCGTACCGCGCCGTGACGCTGTCGGGGAGCAGCAGGCCGATGGACTTGTCGCCCGAGCTGCTGCTGCCGGAGTCGCTGTCCTTGTCGTCGCCTGCCTTGCCGCACGCGGCAATCGACAGCGCCATGGAGACGGCGGTGGCGCCGATCACGACTCTACGCATCGTTGCGTTCATTTGGGGTGTGCCTCCCTGACAGGGCCGCAGCGCTGCGGCCGAGGTGGCTGGAAGTCAACTCGGCCACACGTGCGACGTCAAGAAGTAAATACTTAACGAGATGGCAACGGCGTCATTCGTTCTCTAAGTGAAGGCAGGTGTCGCTGCGGTCAGCGTGCCGTCCAAAAGGGTCGAATCACCCATCTCGCCGAGCGCGAGAGCGAGTGCTCCGAGCACCTCCGCACGACCACCAAGTGCCCCCGGGAGAACGGTGAGTTGACGCGCCGCACTCGGGATCGCATAGCGGCCGACGGACTCCCGGATCGGCCCGAGCACCAGCTCACCAGCCTCGGCGAGATCACCGCCGAGCACCACCCGGCTCGGGTTCAACAGGTTGCAGAGATTGGCGACTCCACTGCCGACGTGTCGGCCGACGTCGGCGATCACCCGACGGCAGCCCGGGTCTCCGTCCCTGGCCAGCCGCACGACGCCTTCCATCGTCAGGTCCGTGCCGTGGCTGGACTGGAGGAGCGGGAGCACGTACCGCGCGGCCGCGAAGGTCTCCAGGCAGCCACGGTTACCGCAGCGGCAGACCGGGCCGGATTCGTCGAGTGTAATATGCCCGATTTCCCCTGCGGTTCCGCCGGGACCCCGGTAGATCTTCCCCTCGATCACCAGACCGGCGCCGACACCGCTGGCGACCTTGATGTAAGCAAGATCACGAACGCCTTTTCCGCTGCCCCAGACCATCTCGCCGAGGGCGCCGAGGTTGGCGTCGTTGTCCACGTGCACGGGCACGCCGAGGCGGCCTCTCATCTCCTCCGCGGGTCTGGTGCCGATCCAGCCGGGCAGGATGGCGGAGGAACCGAGCGTGCCGGACTCCAGTTCGATCGGTCCGGGCACGCCGAGACCGACTCCGGCGACCTTCGCACGGTCCACCCCGGTGGCCTCGATCAGCCGGCTGACCAGCTGTTCCGCCCGGTCGAACCCCTGCGTGGAGGAGGCGTCCACATCGAGCGGCTCGGCCTCCTCGGCAAGAACCTGGTGGGCCAGGTTGCCCACGGCGACACGCAGGTGCGTATGGCCGAAATCGACTCCGATGACAATGCCGGCGTCGCCGCTCAGACTGACGCTGCGGGCCCTTCGTCCACCGGCCGAGGTGGGCGTCACCTCGACGGTGCCGCCGTCCTTGAGCTCGCGCACGATGTTGGAGACGGTGGCGGCGGACAGCCCCGTCGTCCGGGCGATCTCCGCCTGCGTGAGGGACCCGGCCAGACGCACGGCGCGTACGACTCGCTCCAGGTTGGCTCGGTGCAGTGACGACTGCGACCCCGGAGTCTCCACGACGACCTCCCGCACGCGGGACCGCTTCAGCGAGGCCCCGTCTATGTCCAACTAGTGAACTCTAAGCTGAGCTGTTCGGGTTGCCTCCCGTCAAGAGGTTGAACAGTATCCGCACGCTTGCACAGAGCCACGAAGGGCGGCCGAACCGACGGTTGCGGGGTGTGTGGAACCGGGTGCGGGGCGTTGCGGGCGGGGTGGAGTCGGGGTGCGGACGAGTGCGACGCGGCCGCGGGAGGACGCGATCGGAGGGGCGCGGGCAAGGCACGACGGGCTCGATCGGGAGGCGGGGGCGAAGAGGGCCGGGCCGGAAGGGCGGCTGAAGGGGGGAGGGAATGGGGGCATTTGGCGGGTGCGACTGGGCGAGCGGAGGGACGCGAGGGGGCGGGAGGAAGGCGAAACGAGGGAGCGAAGGGGATGAAATGCCACACCGCCCGGCGACCTGCGAGCCTCGGACTGCACCCGAAAGACGACGCCCGTGTGCTCCAGACAGCGCACACAAGGTGAAGGCCGACGCGATTCGGACGGACGGCGAGGACGACGGCCGACTTGCCCCCGGAGGGGGCGTGAGGGCAAGGGCGCGAGCGACGCGATCCGGACGGGGCGGGCTTGCTCCCGGGGCCCGGCGGGCCGGCGAGGAACCGGCAGCGTGATCCCGGGACCGGGCGGCAAGGACGCGAGCAGCGCGATCCCGGCCGACTTGCTCCCGGGGCCGGACGCGGCGGCGAGGAGCCGGCAGCGCGGTCCCGACGCCCGACGCCCGACGCCCGGCGGCGAGGGCGCGGGCCCCGCCGCATCCTGCGGACCGTGCACACCTACCCGCTCGACCTGCGCGACGAGGTGCTCGCCGGCCGGGCGGGGCGACGGTGCCGGCCGCGTCGTCGTCGTGCGCCGATGCCGTGCGGAGGCGGGCGAGGAGCGGGCGAAGGGGCCCGGCCGCGTCGAGCCATGGGCGCCGACGCCGGCCACCAGACCCCGGGCCGACGGCACCCGGCACGGCAGCGACCCGGCACACCGGCCCACCGGACCCGCGCCGACGCACCGGGCAACCCTCGCCGGCCGACGGACCCGGGCGTGCCCTGACGAGCACGGAAGCGCGAAAGGCACGCCGGACAGCGCGGCCGTCCCGCGCTGCGGGCGTCCGCCGGGGACAGGGGGCGACGACCCGTCGAGGTCGAGGCGGCCCCGGGCCGGGTCGGTCGTGCATCTCCGAGCCGTCCCACGCCCGTTGGACCGCGGCCGGCTCGGCCTCGGCCGCCGGGGTGGGG
>NZ_JBFAKW010000041.1:0-47670 GCF_040655955.1 Streptomyces sp. NPDC050263
GAGTGGTTCGGGTTCGGTCCGGACGATGTGTGGACGTTGTTTCATTCGTATGCGTTTGATTTCTCGGTGTGGGAGTTGTGGGGTCCGCTGTTGCACGGCGGGCGTTTGGTGGTGGTGCCGTTCGAGACGTCGCGGTCGCCTGAGGCGTTTTTGCGGTTGTTGGCGGCGGAGCGGGTGACGGTTCTGAACCAGACGCCGTCGGCCTTTTACCAGTTGATGCAGGCGGATCGGGAGGAGCCGTCGCCGGGTGTCGAACTCGCTTTGCGGACTGTGGTGTTCGGTGGTGAGGCGCTGGAGCCGGCCCGGCTGGCGGACTGGTATGCGCGGCACGCGGACGACGCTCCCGTTCTGGTGAACATGTACGGGATCACCGAGACGACCGTGCACGTCACCCACACCGCCCTGGACTCAGGGTCCGCCGGTGATCCCTCCAGCGTGATCGGTACGCGGATTCCGGATCTGCGGACGTATGTGCTCGACCGATGGCTGCGTCCCGTACCGGCAGGTGTGGCAGGGGAGTTGTACGTCTCCGGGCCCGGTCTCGCCCGGGGATACCTGAACCGTCCGGCGCTGTCGGCCTCCCGTTTCGTCGCCGATCCCTACGGCCCGCCCGGCTCCCGCATGTACCGGACCGGCGATCTGGTGCGATGGCGTGCCGGGCAGGCCGACAGCGTGCTGGAGTACGCCGGCCGCGCCGACGATCAGGTCAAGGTGCGCGGGTTCCGGATCGAACTCGGGGAGATCGAGGCCGCGTTGGCGGCTCATCCCGAGGTCGGTGACGTCGCCGTCGTCGCCCGACAGGACCGGACCGACGACACACGTCTCGTCGCCTATGTGGTCCCGGACGAGGACGGGGAGGTCCGCGCGGATGTCCTTCGGGGGCATCTGCGTGAGCGGTTGCCGGAGTACATGGTTCCGGCGGCGTTCGTCACGTTGGAAGCGCTGCCGTTGACCGCCAACGGCAAACTGGACCGGAAGGCCCTCCCCGAACCGGAGTTCACGCCGACCGCGGCCGGACGGGCGCCGCGTACCCCGCAGGAGCAGGTGCTCGCCGAGCTGTTCGCGGAAGTGCTCGGTGTCGAGCGCGTCGGCGTGGACGACGACTTCTTCGGGCTGGGCGGTCACTCCCTGCTCGCCACGCGTCTCGTCGCTCGGGTCCGTGCGGCTCTCGGGGCCGAACTCGAACTGCGCGCGCTCTTCGAGACGCCGACCGTGGCAGGGCTGGCGGAAGGGCTGAGCGCTGCCGGGGCGGCGCGGCCCGCGCTGGTGCAGGTCAGGAGGCCGGAGCGGTTGCCGCTGTCGCACGCGCAACGCCGCCTCTGGTTCCTGCATCAACTGGACGGGAGCAGCGCGGCCTACAACATCCCGCTCGCCTGGCGACTGGACGGCCCTCTCGACCGTGCCGCGCTCATCGAGGCGCTCGCCGACGTCGTGGCCCGGCACGAGGTCCTGCGCACCCTCTACCCGCAGTCCGGGGACGGAGCGCCCCACCAGCTCGTCCTGGACCCCGACCAGGCTCGCCCCACCCTGTCCCTCACCGAAATCCACAAGAGCGGCAAGAGCGGCAAGGGTGGCAAGAGCGATAAGAGAGACAAGAGCGACCCGGTCGACGAGAGCCATGTGAGCGACGGGACCGAACTGGCCCGCCTGCTCGACCGTGCAGTGCGCCGCCCCTTCGACCTCGCCGCCGAAACGCCGCTGCGCGCCGAGCTGTTCGGCACCGGAGTCGACCGGCACGTACTCCTCGTCGTCGTGCACCACATCGCGGGCGACGGCTGGTCGCTCGGGCCGCTGTCGAGGGACCTGGCGACCGCCTACGCGGCCCGCCGCGCCGGACAGGAGCCCGACTGGGCGCCGCTGCCGGTGCAGTACGCCGACTACACGCTATGGCAGCGTGAACTGCTCGGCGGACCCGACGACCCCGACAGCCTGTTCGTCCGTCAGGCCGCCCATTGGACGAGCACGCTGGAAGGGCTCCCGGAGCAGATCCAGCTGCCTGCCGACCGACCCCGTCCGGCGACGCCGTCCTTCCACGGCCGCCGGCTGCCCGTGGCCCTCGACGCCGAGCTGCACACCGCTCTGCTCGGTCTGGCCCGGCAGCACGGCGCGAGCCTGTTCATGGTGCTCCAGGCCGGACTCGCCGCCCTGCTCAAGAAGCTGGGCGCAGGGGACGACATCCCCGTCGGCAGCCTCATCGCCGGCCGCACCGACGAGTCCCTGGACGATCTGGTCGGCTTCTTCGTCAACACGCTCGTGCTGCGGACGGACACGTCCGGCGACCCGAGTTTCAGCGAACTCCTCGGTCGCGTACGGGAGTCCGCCCTCGGGGCCTACGCCCACCAGGAGCTGCCGTTCGAGCACCTGGTGGAGGCGCTGAACCCGGCCCGGTCGCTGTCCCGCCAGCCGCTGTTCCAGGTCCTGCTCGCGCTGCAGAACGTTCCGCGTGGCGACTTCGATCTGCCGGGCGTGCACGCCGAGATCCTGCCGGTGCACCACGCCACGGCGATGTTCGACCTGTCGTTCCACCTGAGGGAGGGCGGAACCGGCGAAACGGGGGGCGTCCACGGTTACATCGAGTACGCCACCGACCTGTTCGACGACACCACCGTCGAGCTGCTGCTCGCCCGCTGGACGCTCCTGCTGCGCGAGGCGGTCGCCCACCCCGACCGGCCGATCGGCCGCCTCGCCGTCCTCCTCGACGGCGAACGGGACCGGCTCCTCGCGACGGCGGCCGGGCCGACGTCGGCCGACGTCGGCCTTCCCGAGCTGCTGCGGGCCCAGGTGCGGGCCACTCCGGACGTGCCCGCGGTCGTTTTCCAGGACACGGTCCTGACGTACGGCGAGCTCGACGTCCGGGCCAACCGGCTCGCGCACGCGCTCGTCGGCCGGGGGATCGGCCCCGAGTCGGTCGTCGCGATCGCGCTGCCCCGCTCGGCCGAGCTGGTCGTCGCGATCCTGGCGGTCCTCAAGACCGGCGCCGCCTATCTGCCCATCGACCCCGAGTATCCGGCCGCCCGCCGAGCGTTCATGCTGGAGGACGCCCGTCCGGCCCTGGTGCTCGACGACCTCGCCCTGCTCGACGCCGACCTCGAAACCGCTTCCCCCTCCGCTTCCGGCCTCGACGCCCACCTCGAGACCGACCCCGAGGCAGCGATCGACGGGCGTCATCCCGCCTACGTCATCTACACCTCCGGCTCCACCGGTCGGCCCAAGGCCGTCGTCATGCCCTCGGCCGCGCTCGTCAACCTCCTGCGCTGGCATCACGCCAGTGTCGGCGGCGGCCCCGGCACGCGTACCGCGCAATTCACCGCGGTGAGCTTCGACGTATCGGTGCAGGAAACCCTTTCCGCGCTGCTGTACGGCAAGACGCTCGTGATCCCCACCGAGGAGCAGCGGCGCAGCGGCGAGCTGCTCACCGCCTGGCTGGAGGCGCACCGCGTCGAGGAGCTGTTCGCGCCGACCCTGGTGTTGGAGGCGGTCGCGCAGGCGGCCGAGGAACACGGCCGGGACCTGCCGTGGCTACGGACGATCGCCCAGGCCGGCGAGGCGATGCGGCTCGGCGACGCGCTGCGCCGGTTCCACGCCCGTCGCCCGGACCGGCGTCTGTACAACCACTACGGCCCCGCGGAAACGCACGTCGTCACCGCTTACACGCTCCCCGCCGACCTCGACGACTGCCCGTTGCCGGTGCCCGTCGGCCGGCCCGTCGACCACACCCGCGCGTACGTCCTCGACGCGGCGCTGCGCCCCGTACCGCCCGGTGTGCCCGGCGAGCTGTACCTGGCGGGGGCCTGCCTCGCCCGCGGGTATCTGAACCGGTCCGCCCCGACGGCCGAGCGCTTCGTCGCCGACCCCTACGGGCCGTCCGGCGCCCGCATGTACCGCACCGGTGACCTCGCACGGTGGCGCGGGGACGGCGAGCTGGAGTTCCTCGGCCGCGCCGACCACCAGGTGAAGGTACGCGGTTTCCGCGTCGAACCGGGCGAGGTCGAGGCCGCGCTCACCGGTCACCCGACGGTCGCGCAGGCCGTCGTCGTATCCCGCGACGACCGGCTCGTCGCCTACGTGGTCCCGGCCGCCGGGGCGAGTGTCGTACCCGTAGCACTCCGGGACCACCTGCGCGACCGCCTCCCCGACTACATGATCCCGTCACGCACGGTCACCCTGGAGGCCCTCCCGCTCACCCCCAACGGCAAGCTCGACCGTGCCGCCCTGCCCGACCCTGCCCCGGACGCGCGGGGGAGCCGCGCACCGGGCACTCCCCAGGAGCAGATCCTCTGCGACCTGTTCGCCGAGGTGCTGGGGCTCGAACGCAGCGGCCTCGACGACGACTTCTTCGACCTCGGCGGCCACTCCCTGCTCGCGACCCGCCTCGTGTCCCGCGTCCGCGCCGCCCTCGGCGTCGAACTGCCTCTGCGCCACCTCTTCGAGGCCCCGACGCCGGCCGGTCTCGCCGCCCGCCTCGACGGGGCGGCCGAGGCCCGCCCGGCCCTGATCCCGGGCACACGGACAGGGCGGCTGCCGCTGCCCCTGTCGTTCGCGCAGCGCCGCCTGTGGTTCCTGCACCGGCTGGAAGGCGCGGGCGCCACGTATCACATGCCGCTGGCGCTGCGGCTGCGCGGCCCGCTCGACCGGACCGCGCTCAGCGCGGCGCTCGCGGACGTCGTGGGCCGGCACGAGACCCTCCGCACGGTGTTCCCGCACACCGACGGCGTACCGCACCAGCGGATCCTGCCCGCGGCCGACGTGCAGATCCCGCTCACGGTCACCCCGTCGAACGAGGCCGACCTGCCCGGGCAGTTGACCGCCGCCGCCCAACGCGACTTCGACCTGGCCACCGAACTGCCCCTGCGCGCCGACCTGTTCGTACTCGGCGAGGCGCAGGGGCCGACGGGACCGGAAGCCGAGCACGTCCTCCTCCTCGCCCTGCACCACATCGCCGCCGACGGCTGGTCCCTGCGCCCGCTGTCGAGGGACCTGGCGACCGCCTACGCGGCCCGCCGCGCCGGGCACGAGCCCGACTGGGCGCCGCTGCCGGTGCAGTACGCGGACTACACGCTCTGGCAGCGCGAGCTGCTGGGCGACGAGTCGGACACGGAGAGCACCTACGCACGCCAACTCGCCTACTGGACCGACACACTCACCGGCCTGCCCGACCGCCTCCGGATCCCCGCCGACCGGCCGCGCCCCGCAGAGGCCACCCATCGCGGCGGCCTGCTCGCCACCGGCATCGACGCCGAACTGCACGGAGCGCTGGCCGCCCTCGCCCGCCGCAACGGCGCCAGCCTGTTCATGGTGCTCCAGGCAGGTCTCGCCGCCCTCTGCACCCGTCTCGGCGCCGGCACCGACATTCCCGTCGGCAGTCCCTTCGCCGGCCGCACCGACGAGTCCCTGGACGATCTCGTCGGGTTCTTCGTCAACACGCTGGTGCTGCGCACGGACACGTCCGGCGATCCGAGTTTCACCGAACTCCTCGGTCGCGTACGGGAAAACGCTCTCGCTGCCTACGCCCACCAGGACGTTCCCTTCGAGCACCTGGTCGAGGCACTGAACCCGGCACGCTCCCTCTCCCACCACCCGCTGTTCCAGACGCTGCTGGCCGTCCAGAACGTCCCCGACGGCGAATTCCTCCTCGACGGCCTGGAGACCTCGCCCCAGCCCCTGCGCACCGGCACCGCCCGGCTCGACCTGGCCTTCGCCCTCACCGAACGCCGACGCCGGGACGGCGCCCCCGACGGGCTGGACGCCCTCGTCGAGTACAGCGCCGACCTCTTCGACGAGGACAGCGTCCGTACCCTCTTCGAGCGGTGGGTGCGGCTCCTGACCGCCGCCGTCGCCGCACCGGACCGTCCGATCGGCCGCCTCGACGTCCTCGATGCCGACGAACGGCACGCCCTTGTGCACGGCGACCACCACGCCACCGAGGTACCGAAAGCCACGTTCCCCGAACTGTTCCGTGCGCAGGCTGCCCGTCGGCCGGACGCACTCGCGGTCGCATCCGCCGGGGCACAGGGCGACGACGGTTCCGATGGCCGGCATCAGCGGCTGACGTACGCCGAACTCGACGCACGGGCCAATCAGTTCGCGCAGGCTCTCGTCGGGCGGGGTGTGGGTGCGGAGGACGTCGTCGCTCTCGTGCTGCCGCGTTCGGTGGATCTGGTCGTGGCCGTTCTGGGGACGATGAAGGCGGGCGCGGCATACCTGCCCGTCGACCCCGAGTACCCCGAGGCGCGCATCGCGCACATGCTTGAGGACGCTCGACCGGCGTTGGTCGTCGACGACTTGGGCTTCGTCGCCGACTGCCCGGAGTCCGATCCCGGCGTTCCCGTGGACGTACGGCATCCCGCCTACGTCATCTACACGTCCGGTTCGACCGGTCGTCCCAAGGGCGTCGTCGTCACGCACGGTGGAGTGCCCGGCCTGGTCGCGGCTCAGGTGGAGCGGCTCCGTCTCGACGACTTTGGTCGTGTCCTCCAGCTCAGCTCGCCGAGCTTCGACGCCTCCTTCTGGGACATGTGCGCCGCACTGCTCACCGGGGCCTGCCTGGTCCTCGCCCCGACCGATGCACCGCTGTCGGGCCTGACCGCCGACATCACGCATGTGACGTTGCCGCCGTCGGCGTTGGCGGCGGTCGAGGAGCTGTCGGTGTCGACCCTGGTCGTGGCGGGGGAGGCGTGTGCGCCCGAGCTGGTGGCGCGGTGGGCCGCCGGACGGCGGATGATCAACGCCTACGGCCCGACGGAGACGACCGTGTGCGCGACGATGAGCGCGCCCCTGTCGCCGTCGGGCGGGGTGCCGCCGATCGGGCGGGCGATCGCCGACGCCCGCGTGTACGTCCTCGACTCGGCCCTGCAGCCCGTCCCGTCCGGTGTGCCGGGTGAGCTGTATGTGGCCGGTGCCGGTCTGGCCCGGGGCTATCTGCGGCAACCGGGCATGACGGCCGGCCGTTTTCTCGCCGACCCCTTCGGCGTGTCCGGCAGCCGCATGTATCGCACGGGCGATGTGGTGCGTCGTCGCGCGGACGGTGAGCTGGAGTTCGTGGAGCGGGCCGATGAGCAGGTCAAGCTACGCGGTTTCCGCATCGAACCCGGCGAGATCGAGATCGTGCTCGCCGCGCACCCGGCCGTGGCGCACTGCGTCGTGACCGTGTGTGACGAGCGGCTGGTCGGGTATGTCGTGCCCGAGCGCGGGGCCGTCCCGCAGCCGGGCGTACTCCTCGCCTTCCTGCGCGACCGGCTGCCCGAGCACCTGGTCCCGAGTGCGGTCGTCCTGCTGGACGCCCTGCCGCTGACCCCCAACGGCAAGCTCGACAGGGCGGCCCTGCCCACGCCGGAGTTCGTGTCCGAGGCACCCGGGCGGGCGCCGCGCACCCCGAGGGAGCAGCTGCTGGCCGGGCTGTTCGGCGAGTTGCTGGGCGTCGAACGCGTCGGCCTCGACGACAGTTTCTTCGACCTGGGCGGGCACTCCCTGCTCGCCACCCGGCTCGTCTCGCGCGTGCGGGCCGTGCTGGGCACCGAACTCGCCCTGCGCACCCTGTTCGAGAAGCCGACCGTGTCCGGGCTGGCCGCGGCGCTCGACGTCGCGGGCCGGGCCAGGCCCACGCTGTCACCCGGAGACCGGCCCGAGCGCACACCCCTGTCGTTCGCGCAGCGCCGGCTGTGGTTCCTCCAGCAGATGGAGGGCGCCGGAGCCGGCTACAACATCCCCCTCGGCCTGCGGCTGTCCGGCCGGATCGACGAGCGGGCGCTGACCGAGGCGCTCGCAGACGTCGTCGCCCGGCACGAGGCCCTGCGGACCGTCTTCCCCGAGGCCCACGGCACCCCGTACCAGAAGGTGCTGGACCCCGACGCCGCCCGCCCGCGGCTGCGCGTGACGCCCACGGACGAGTCCCGGCTGACGGAGGCGCTCGCCGAAGCCGCCCGGCATCCCTTCGACCTGGCCGCCGAAGTCCCGTTGCAGGCCCACCTGTTCGCGCTGCCGGGAGGCGACGAGCACGTCCTGCTGCTCGTCATGCATCACATCGCCGGCGACGGATGGTCCACCGGACCGCTCTCCCGCGACCTCGCCCAGGCGTACGCGGCCCGGAGCGCGGGGCACAAGCCCGAGTGGGCGCCGCTGCCCGCCCAGTACGCCGACTACACCCTGTGGCAACGCGAGCTGCTCGGCGACCCGCTCGCCCCCGACAGTGTCTTCGCATCCCAACTCGCTTACTGGAAAGAGCGGTTGGCCGACCTCCCGGAGCAGCTCCAGCTACCCGCCGACCGGCCCCGCCCGGCGGTCGCCTCCTGTCGGGGCGAGCACCTGCCGGTCGAGCTGGACGCCGAGCTGCACGCCGGACTGGCCCGGCTCGCGCGTCGCTCGGGTGCGAGCCTGTTCATGGTGCTGAGGGCGGCCCTCGCCGCGCTCTTCACCCGCCTCGGCGCGGGCACCGACATCGCCGTCGGCAGCCCCATCGCCGGCCGCACCGACGAGGCGCTGGACGACGTCGTCGGGTTCTTCGTCAACTCGCTCGTCCTGCGTACCGACACCTCCCAGGACCCCTCGTTCGAGGAGCTGGTCCGCCGTGTCCGGGAGGACGCCCTGGGCGCCTACGCCCACCAGGACCTGCCGTTCGAGAACCTCGTGGAGGAGCTCAACCCGGCCCGCTCCCTTTCCCGACATCCCCTGTTCCAGGTGATGTTCGCGCTCCAGAACGCGCCGATGGGCGAGTTCGACCTGCCCGGTCTGCGGGTCGCCCCGGTGACCGTGCCCACCGGCACCGCCAAGTTCGACCTCGGCTTCAACCTGTACGAGAGGCACGACGGCGACGGCTCCCCGGCGGGCGTCGCGGGCGCCGTCGAGTACGCCACCGACCTGTACGACCGGGCCACGGTCGCGGACCTCGTCGACCGCTGGACCGGGCTGCTGCACGCCGTCGTCGCCGACCCCGCCCGCCCCGTGGGCCGCATCGACCTCCTCTTTGCCGACGAACGCCGACGACTGCTCCAGGACGCCAACGACACCGCCGTACCCGTCGACCCCGCCCCGCTGCCGACCGCCTTCGCACGGCAGGCGCGCACCACGCCCGACGCGGTGGCCCTCGCGGCGGGGGACGTCGAGCTGACCTACGCCGAACTCGACGCGCGCGCCAATCAGTTCGCGCAGGCTCTCGTCGGGCGGGGTGTGGGTGCGCAGGACGTCGTCGCTCTCGTGCTGCCGCGCTCCGTGGATCTGGTCGTGGCGATCCTGGGGACGATGAAGGCGGGCGCCGCTTACCTGCCCGTCGACCCCGAGTACCCGGCCACCCGCCGCCGGTTCATGCTCGACGACGCTCAACCGGCCTTGGTCGTCGATGACTTGGGCTTCGCCGCCGACTGCCCGGAGACCGATCCGGGGATCCCTGTGGACGTTCGGCATCCCGCCTACGTCATCTACACGTCCGGTTCGACCGGTCTTCCCAAGGGCGTCGTCGTCAGCCACGCCGGCATCGCGCATCTCGTGGCCGCGCAGGTCGAGAGGTTCGCCATCGACGCGAGGAGCAGGGTGCTCCAGTTCGCCTCGCCCAGCTTCGACGCCTCCGTGTCCGAGCTGTACACGGCCCTGTTGACCGGGGCGACGCTCGTGCTCGCCCCGCCGCACGATCCCTTGTCGGGCCTGACCGCCGACATCACGCATGTGACGTTGCCGCCGTCGGTGCTGGCGGCGGTCGAGGAGTTGTCGGTGTCGACGTTGGCGGTCGCGGGTGAGGCGTGCGCGCCGGAGCTGGTGGCGCGGTGGGCCGGCGGGCGACGGATGATCAATGCGTACGGTCCGACGGAGACGACGGTGTGCGCGACGATGAGTGCGCCGCTGTCGCCGTCGGGCGGGGTGCCGCCGATCGGGCGGGCGATCGCCAACGCCCGGGTGTACGTGCTCGATTCGGGGTTGCAGCCTGTTCCGCCCGGCGTTCCCGGTGAGTTGTACGTGGCCGGTGCCGGTCTGGCCCGGGGCTATCTGCGCCGACCGGGGCTGACGGCTTCCCGTTTCCTCGCCGATCCCTTCGGCGCGCCCGGCACGCGCATGTATCGCACGGGTGATGTGGTGCGGTGGCGTGCGGACGGCGAGCTGGAGTTCGTCGGGCGGGCCGATGAGCAGGTCAAGCTGCGCGGTTTCCGAATCGAACCCGGCGAGATCGAGTCCGTGCTCACTGCTCATCCGGCTGTCGGACGTGCCGTCGTAACCGTTTGTGACGAGCGACTGGTCGGCTACGTCGTGCCCGCCGCCCCCACTGCCGCCCCCGCTGGCGTCAGTGCCGCCGTTCCTGCTCCGGCCTCCGCAGCTCCTACGACAGGACCGGAACGTGACCACGGTCGGGAGCAGGACCACATCGACGGCTGGCGGGAGATCTACGACGCTCTCCCGCTCAGGGCTGCGCAGAGCGGCCTCGGTGACAACTTCACGGGCTGGAACAGCAGTTATGACGGACGGCCCATCCCCGAGGCGGAGATGCGCGAGTGGCGGGACGCCACCGTGGACCGCATCCGGAAGCTGAAGCCCCGCCGGATCCTGGAGGTCGGTGTGGGCACGGGCCTGCTGCTGGCCCGGCTCGCCCCGGACTGCGAGGCATACTGGGCCACGGACTTCTCCGCCACGGCCGTCGACGCGCTCGGTGAACACGTGGGCCGGGACCCGGCGTTGGCGGAGCGGGTCGTGCTGCGCACACAGCCCGCGCACGACATCGGCGCACTGCCCGGCGGGTTCGACACCATCGTCCTCAACTCCGTCGTCCAGTACTTCCCCGGCGTCGAGTACCTGCTCGACGTCGTCCGGAAGCTGACCTCGCTCCTCGCGCCCGGCGGGGCCCTGTTCGTCGGCGACGTGCGGAACCTGCGCACGCAGCGGGCCCTGGCCACCGCAGTCCATGCGCACCGGGCGGCCGACCCCGGCCCCTCGGGGGTCCGCCGGGCCGTGGAGCGGGCGCTGCGCGCCGAAGAGGAACTCCTCGTCGATCCCGACTTCTTCGCCGCGCTGTGCGGCCGGATCGACTCCGTCGCCGCGGTCGCCGTCGAGGTCAAGCGCGGTCGGCACCACAACGAACTCACCCGTCACCGCTACGACGTCACCCTGCACACCCGGCCCGCCGGGAAGTGGAACGGTTTCACGGAGGTCGCCTGGGGCCGTGGCGTGTCCACGGCGGACGACGTCCGCGACCTCGTCATCGCGGACGACCCCCCGCTCCTGTGGATCACGGGCGTGCCCAACGCCCGGGTCGGCGAGGAGGTCGCGGCGGACCGGGCGGCGCACGGGGACCACACCGACCCCACGCCCGGAGTCGACCCCGAGGTCTGGCACGCGCTCGCCGCCGCCACGGGTCGCCGGGCGCACCTCACCTGGGCGCCCGAGTCCCCCGACTCCCTCGACGTCGTCCTCGTGGACCCGGACCGGGCGGACGATCCGACCGCTCCGGTCGATGCGTACCGGCCGGCCCGCCCGGCCGGGGCGGCGCTCACCAACACGCCGGCTGCCGGCCGCACTCCCGGGGCGTCCCTCGTCCAGGACCTGCGTGACTTCGTGCGCGTACGGCTGCCCGAGCACCTGGTGCCGTCCGTGTTCGTCGTGCTCGACGAACTGCCGCTCACCGGCAGCGGAAAACTCGACCGGGCCGCCCTGCCCGACCCGGCCGCGCCGCGGAGCCGGGGGAGCCGGGAGCCGCGCACCCCGCAGGAGGAACTGCTCACCCACCTGTTCGCCGAGGTTCTCGGAGTCGGCCGGGTCGGTGTCGACGACAGCTTCTTCGACCTGGGCGGACACTCGCTGCTCGGCACCCGGCTGGTCTCCCGGGTGCGGGCCGCGCTCGGCGTCGAACTCGACGTCCGCGCCCTGTTCGAGGCGCCGACGCCGGCGCTGCTCGCCGTGCGGCTCGACACCGCCGGGGAGGCCCGGGCCCCGCTCACGGCCCGTGCGGTGCGCCCGGAGCGGGTGCCGCTGTCGTACGCCCAGCGTCGGCTGTGGTTCCTGCACCGGATGGAGGGACCGAGCGCCGCCACGTACGTCCTGCCGCTGGCGCTGCGGCTGACCGGTCCCCTCGACCGGACGGCGTTGCGGCTGGCCCTCGGCGATGTGGTCGGCCGGCACGAGAGTCTGCGGACGGTGTTCCCGGAGGCCGACGGGGCTGCGCACCAGCTCGTCCTGGACGTCCGCCCGGAGCTGCCGGTCACCGACGCCGACGAGGCGGGGCTGCCGGAGCTGCTCGCCCGAGCCGCACGGCGCGGGTTCGACCTCGCCGCCGAACCTCCCCTGCGCGCCGAGCTGTTCGCCCTCGCGCCCGACGAGCACGTGCTGCTGGTCGCCGTCCACCACATCGCGGGGGACGGCTGGTCGATGGGCCCGCTCGCGCGGGACCTGGCGACCGCCTACGCGGCACGCCGCGAGGACCGGACGCCCGACTGGGCCGCGCTGCCGGTGCAGTACGCCGACTACACCTTGTGGCAGCGGGAGTCGCTCGGCGAGGCGTCCGACACGGACAGTCGACTCGCTGCCCAACTCGCCTACTGGGTCGGGGCGTTGGCCGAGTTGCCCGTTCAGATCCCGCTGCCCTTCGACCGGCCTCGGCCCGCCGTCGCGGCGCAGCGCGGTGACACGCTGCCGATTCGCGTCGACGCGCGACTCCACCGTTCCTTGCGGGACTTCGCGGCCGAGCAGGGCGCCAGCGTGTTCATGGCGCTGCAGGCCGGTCTCGCCGCGCTGCTGAGCCGCCTCGGCGCCGGCGACGACATTCCCGTCGGCAGCCCGGTGGCCGGGCGTACCGACCAGGCGCTGGACGAACTCGTCGGGTTCTTCGTCAACACCCTCGTGCTGCGCACGGACACCTCCGGCGACCCGAGCTTCACCGAGCTCCTGCTGCGGGTGCGGGAGACGGCGCTGGCGGCCTACGCCCACCAGGACGTTCCCTTCGAGCACCTCGTCGAGATCCTCAACCCGGCCCGCACGCTCTCCCATCACCCCCTGTTCCAGGTGATGTTGGCGCTCCAGAACGCCCCCGGCGGCGGCCTCGGCAGCAGTTCGGGAGGCGCTTCGGAAGACGGTTTCGGCCTGCCCGGGCTGACGACCGAGCCGGTGGGCGTGCCGACCGGCGCCGCCCGCTGCGATCTCACCCTCAGCCTCGCCGAGCGGTACGCCGACGACGGCACCCCGCTGGGACTCGTCGGCGCCGTCGAGTACGCCACCGACCTGTTCGACGCCTCCACCGTGGCCACGCTCGTCGCCCGCTGGACCCGGCTGCTGGAGGCGGTCGTGGCCCGTCCCGCAGAGCCCATCGGCGGCATCGACCTGCTGTCGCCGGAGGAACGCCATCGCCTCCTGGTGCGGCACAACGACACCGGCTTCGTCCTGCCGGCCGCCCGCTCCCTGCCGGAGCTGTTCGCCGAACGGGTGCGCGCCACGCCCGACGCGGTGGCCGTGGTGAGCGGCGACGACCTGCTCACCTACGCCGATCTCGACGCCCGCGCCAACCGCCTCGCCCACGCACTCGCAGCTCAGGGCGTGGAGGCCGAGACGCCGGTGGCGGTGCTCATGGAACGCTCGGCCGACCTGGTCGTGGCGATCCTGGGCATCGTCAAGGCAGGCGGCGGATATGTGCCGCTGGATCCCGGTTTCCCGCCCGCCCGGATCGACCTCGTCGTCCGTGAGACCGCTGCCGCCCTCGTCCTCACCGAGGACGTGCTCACCGCGCTCCTGGCCACCGAATCCCGCACCGACGCGCCTCAAGTCGCCTGCCGTCCAGCCCAGTTGGCGTACGTGATGTACACCTCCGGCTCCACCGGCCGGCCCAAGGGCATCGCCGTCACCCACGCCGATGTGGCGGGGCTCGCGGCCGCACCGTGCTGGGGCAGCCACGAGCGGGTGCTGCTGCACGCGCCGACCGCGTTCGACGCGTCCACCTACGAGCTGTGGGTGCCGCTGCTGGGCGGCGGCCGGATCGTCGTCGCCCCGCAGGGCCGCCTCGACGTACGGGAGTTGTGCACGACACTCGCCGAACACCGGGTCACGGGGCTGTGGCTGACGGCCGGTCTGTTCCGGGTCGTGGCCGATGCGGAACCCGCCGGGCTCGCCGGGGTGCGTGAAGTGTGGACCGGCGGCGACGTCGTGTCCGCGACGGCGGTCGCGCGGGTGCTTCAGGCCTGCCCGGGCGTCCGGGTCGTCAACGGCTACGGCCCGACGGAGACCACTGCCTTCGCCGCCCACCACCCGATGGACGCCCCGCCCGACACCAGGCGCTCGGTGCCCCTCGGCCGCCCCATGGCCGGCATGCGGCTGTACGTCCTCGACGACCGGCTGCGGCCCGCCCCGGCCGGGGTGACGGGCGAGCTGTACATCGCCGGGACGGGCGTCGCCCGCGGCTACGCGGGCCGCCCCGCCGCCACCGCGGAACGCTTCACCGCCGATCCCTTCGGCCCGCCCGGCGCCCGTATGTACCGCTCCGGCGACCTGGCCCGGTGGCTCGACGACGGCACGCTGGAGTTCGCGGGCCGCGCCGACGACCAGGTCAAGCTACGGGGTTTCCGCGTCGAACCCGGCGAGATCGAGGCCGCGCTCGCCCGCTGCCCCGGAGTCGCCCAGGCAGCGGTCGTCGCCCGCGAGGACCGTCCCGGCGACCGGCGACTCGTCGCGTACGTCGTTTCTGGAAGCGGTTCCCGCTCTGAAAGCGGCGGCGGAACCGGTTACTTCGATGCGCACGCCGTCGCCGACCGGCTCCGTCGTGAACTGCCCGCTCCTCTCGTCCCTGCCGCCTTCGTCACGCTCGACGCACTCCCGCTGACCGCGAACGGCAAGCTCGACCGGGCCGCGCTGCCCGCCCCCGAGTACGGTCCCGGTGACGACGGCGCCGGGCGGGGTCCACGGACCCCGCACGAGCAGGTGCTGTGCGATCTGTTCGCCGAGGTGCTCGGCCGGGACCGGGTCGGCATCGACGACGGCTTCTTCGACCTGGGCGGGCACTCCCTGCTCGCCGCCCGTCTCGTCGCCCGGGTCCGCGACACGCTGGGCGCCGAGGTCGGACTGCGTACCCTGTTCCAGACCCCGACCGTCGCCGGACTCGCCGGACGTCTCGCGCTGCGCGACACCGACGACTCCCTGGAGGTCGTGCTGCCCCTGCGGCCCGAGGGCTCGGCCACCCCGCTGTTCTGCGTCCACCCGGGCGGCGGCATCAGCTGGTGCTACAGCGGGCTGCTCAGCCATCTCGCCCCCGAACACCCCGTGTACGCGATCCAGGCCCGCAGCCTCGGCCGCGACGAACCCCGCCCGACCTCCTACGAGGAGATGGCCGCCGACTACGTCCGGCAGATCCGCAAGATCCAGCCGGAGGGCCCGTATCTGCTCCTCGGCTGGTCGGCGGGCGGGCTCATCGCGCACGCCGTCGCCACGGAACTCCAGGGGCAGGGGCAGCGCACCGCCCTCCTCGCCGTCCTGGACGCCTACCCGGTCGTCGACCTCGCCTTCGACGAGACGCCCGTGCCCGGCGAGCGGGACGTCCTGGTCGGCATGCTCGACTGCGACCCGGACGAGGTGGGCGAGGACCCGCTGACCCACCAGGAGGTCGTCGAGATCCTGCGCCGCCGCGGCAGCGCCCTGGCCGGGCTGACGGAACGGCATGTCGAGGCCGTCGTCGCCATCATGATCAACAACGCGAGTCTGGCCCTCTCCTTCCGGCCCGCCGTGTTCCACGGCGACATGCTCCTGTTCAACTCCACCATCGACCGCGCCGAGGACTCCCCGGGCGCCGACGTCTGGCGTCCCTACGTCACCGGCGGCATCGACTCGTACGACATCACCGCACGCCACGACCGTATGACCCGGCCGGGCTCCCTCGCGCAGCTCGGCCCGCTGCTCGCCGCCCGGATCGCCGAGGTCCAGCGGCGCCTGCCGAGCCCGAACGGCTCCACCGTCCACAACCCGAACCCGAACCCGAACCCGAACCAGGAGAAGCCGTCGTGAACAACCCCTTCGAGGACCAGGACGCCACCTACCTCGTGCTCGTCAACGACGAGGCGCAGTACTCGCTGTGGCCCGCCTTCGCCGACATCCCCGACGGCTGGAGCGTCGCCCACCCCGAGGACTCCCGCGAGGCATGTCTGGAGTACGTGGAGAAGACCTGGACCGACATGCGCCCCAAGAGCCTCGTCGAGGCGATGGACGCCACGTCGTGAGCGGCGTCGCCGTCACCGCCGACGTGGGGGACTTCGCGGCGGTCATGCAGTCCGACGCGTTCCGCCGCGACCCCTACCCGACCTACGCCCGGATGCGCGCCGAGTGTCCGGTGTACCGCGCGCCGCAGGGCGTCTGGTACGTCACCCGGCACGCGGACGTCGAACAGGCCCTCGGCGACCTGCGGTTGTCGAACGACCGTGAGCGCATGACCGGCGCGCTGGTCGCCCGGGACGGCCGGATGCGCGACCTGAGCCGGCTCGCCGCGCGGCTCGGACGGGTCATGAGCAACACCGACCCGCCGGACCACGCGCGGCTGCGGAGCCTCGTCAACAAGGCGTTCACCGCGCGCCGGGTCGAGCAACTGCGGGGCAGGGTCCAGGAGGTCGTGGACCGGCTCGTCGACGACGCCGTCGACGCCGTCGACCCGGCGGGTACCGACGCCGACGGGTCCGTCGATCTGCTCGCCGCCGTCGCCTCGCCGCTGCCGCACACCGTCGTGTGCGAGCTGTTCGGCATCCCCGACGGCGACCGCGGCCGCGTCAAGGAATGGTTCCGCGGGCTCGGCCGGATCCACGAGGACATCGACCGCGCCGAGCGGGTCGTCGACGAGTTCGAGGCGTACCTGAGCCGGCTCGCCCAGGAGCGGCGCGCCGACCCCGGCGACGATCTGATCAGCGCGCTGGTCACGGCCCAGGCGCGCGGCGACCGGCTCACCGACCACGAGCTGCTGTCGACGTGCTTCCTGCTCATCACCGCGGGCGACGAGACCACGACGAACCTCATCGGCAACGGCGTCCTCGCGCTGCTGCGCCACCCGGACCAGCTGGCCCGGCTGCGCGCCGAACCGGCCCTGATCCGGACGGCCGTCGACGAGATCGTCCGCTACGACACTCCCAGCCAGGCCATCGTGCGGGTCGCCGCCGAGGACGTGCCCCTGGCCGGGTGCACCCTGCCCGCCGGCGACCTCGTCTTTCTGCTGCTCGCCTCGGCGGGCCGCGATCCCGACCGGCACGAGGACCCCGACCGGCTCGACCTGAGCCGGCCCGCCCACCGCCACCTCGGCTTCGGGCACGGGCCGCACTTCTGCCTGGGCGCGCCCCTGGCCCGGCTGGAGGCCGAGCTGGCCATCGGCACGCTGGTGCGCCGACTGCCCGATCTGCGCCTCGCCGTCGCACCGGAGGAACTGCGGTGGCGTCCCAACCCGCTGCAACGCCGTCTCACGGCGCTTCCGGTCACCTACACCACCGTCCTGGAGAGGAAGTGACCCGTATGGCCCGCGAGTTCAGGGTGCGCCGCGAGCAGGTGCTGCCCGCGACACCCGAGCAGGTGTGGAACGCGGTCGCCACCGGCGAGGGCAACCTCGGCTGGCTGTACCCGATGGACATCGAGCCGCGGGTCGGCGGTGCGGTGTCGCGGGGGCAGGCCACCGTCGTCGAGTGGGAGCCGCCCCGCAGGTTCGCCTGCCGGACCGCCGACCAGGACGGTTTCAGCAACACCCTCGACTACGCCGTGGAGGCGCACGGCGACGGAGCCGCCGGGCTGTCGATGGGCATCCACTGGGTGCACACCGGCACGGTCGACGACGGCTGGGACACCCGTGCCGACGCCGCCGAGAAGCACATCGACTTCTATCGGCACAGCCTCGCCGAGTACCTGCGGCACTTCTGCGGACGCAGCGCCGCCTACGTCAGGGCCACCCGCCCCGACCCGGCGGTCCCCGGGTCCCTCGTCGCCGTCCGCGACCGGCTCGGGCTGTCCGGCGCGGCGGGCCCGGGCGACACCGTGAAGGCGACCCTGCCGGACCGTCCCGGAGCGCCTGTCGAAGCGGTCGTCGACTTCCTGGACGCCGACTTCCTCGGGCTGCGCACCGCCGACGCCCTGTACCGCTTCTACGACGGCAGCGCCTGGAACTGGCCGGTGTGGCTGGGCCACCACCTGTTCACACCGGACGTCGACGTCGAGAGCGCCGCGCGCGCGTGGGACATGTGGCTGGCGGAGGTGGCCCCCTGATGGAGACCCCGCTCTACTCGGCCGAACTCGTGGAGGAGGACGGCGTGTACAAGCTCGTCGTCACCGATCTGCGGCGGGACACCGTACAGACCGCCCACGTCCCGAAGCGGGCCGTGGACAAGCTCCCGTACTTCCTGTCGATGCTCGACTCCCGCCGGTTCGGCGCGTTTCGCTGACTCCGCCGTCCCGCCCCACACACATCGCTGCCCTTCAGGAGGATCGTCCGACCATGGCGTCGACCCAGCTCACGACCGCCGCCGCGCTTCCCGCGAGCCGACGGCCACCGGCGGACCGGTGGTTCCGGGTGCACCGGTGCCGAGCGCCCCGGGCAGCCCGCCGCCTGCTGTGCTTCCCGCACGCCGGCGGCACCGCCCACCTCTTCCACGGCTGGCCCGCGCATCTGCCCGACGACGTCGAACTCCTCGCCGTGCGCTACCCGGGCCGGCAGGACCGGCTGGCCGAGCGGTGTATCGAGGACATGACCGAACTGGCCGACGCCGTCACCGACGCCCTCACCGACACCCGCGCCCCGTACACGGACCTGCCGCTCGCCCTGTTCGGCCACAGCATGGGCTCCGCCGTCGCCTACGAGGTCGCGCTGCGGCTGGAGGCCCGCGGACTGCGCCCGGCGCAGCTGCTGGTCTCCGGGCGCGCCGCCCCGCACCGGGCCCTCCCGCCCGGCGTCCGGGACGGCGACGACGAAGCCCTCCTCGCCACGGTCCGGGGACTCGGCGACCACCAGACGGAGGTCTACGACATCCCCGAGCTCAGGGAACTCCTGCTGCCCGCGCTGCGCGCCGACTACCGCCTCATCGAGACCTACCGCCCGGACCGCCCGCTGCCCCTGCGCACCCCCGTGACCGCCTACACGGGTCGCGACGACACCAGTTGCCCGGCGCCGTCCGTCGGCGCCTGGGCCGAGCTGACCGAACCGGGCCGCTTCGCGCTGCGCTCGTTCCCCGGCGACCACTTCTACCTCGTCCCCCGCGAGGCGGAGCTGGTCGCGGACATCGTCACCCGGATCCGCTGAACAAGCCTGCACAGAATCGGACTCGACGCATGGTGAACACGACCGCCCCCCTCCCCACCAGGCCGCCCGGCGAGCTGTACCTGCTCGACCCCGAGCTCCTCGCGGATCCGGCCGGCGGCTACGGCCGGATCCGGGAACAGGGTCCCGTGGTGCGTGCCTGGCTGACCGACACCCAGCCCGTGTGGCTGGTCACCCGCTACGACGACGTCCGCGAGGGCCTGCGCGACGGCCGCTTCGTCAGCAGCCCCGACACGATCGAGGACCACAGCGGCGAGGACCCGCGCCGCGCCCTCGTGGACATGCTGAACCTGCCGGAGGAGGTCCAGAAGTACTTCCTGGTCTCGGCCCTGGACACCGACCCGCCGGCCCACACCAGGACGCGCGGGGCCGTCAGCCGGGCCTTCGGGGCCCGCCGGATGCAGGCGCTGCGCCCCCGCGTCGAACAGCTCACCGCCGATCTCCTCGACGGTCTCCGGGAGCGGTCCGCCGACGGCGTCCTGGAGCTGGTCGACGGTTTCGCCTACCCCCTCGCGGTCACCGTCGTCTGCGAGCTGGCGGGCGTCCCCGAGGAGGACCGCGCGGTCTTCCGCCGCTGGGGCGACGACATCCTCGTCATGGAACCGGAGCGGCTGCGCGAGTCGTCCCCGGCCGTCGTCGAGACCGTGCTGCGGCTGCTCGACGAGCGGCGGCGGGAGCCCTCCGACGATCTGCTGAGCACCCTGGCCGCCGCCCGGGAGGACGAGAGGTTCCGGCTGACGGAGGAGGAGGCCGTGGCGATGGTCCTCAACGTCGTCATAGCCGGCTACGACAACACCGCGCAGCTGATCGTGAACAGCCTGGCGGCCCTGCTCACCCACCCCGACCAGCTGAAACTGCTCCAGTCCGACCCGGAGCTGCTGCCGGGGGCCGTCAACGAGTTCATCCGCTGGTGCGGGCCCGACATCATGGTGCGGATGCGGATCGCCGCCGAGGACCTCGACTTCCACGGCACGGCCGTCCGCAAGGGCGACTGCGTGCAGTTCGTCCTGGTCTCCGCCAACCGCGACCCGCGCCGCTACCCCGACCCGGACCGGCTCGACATCACCCGCCGCCCGTTCGACGGCACGGAGGGACACATCGGCTTCGGGCACGGCATCCACTACTGCGTGGGCGCGGCGCTCTCCCGCCTCCAGTGCGAGATCGCCCAGCGCACCCTGTTGGAGCGCCACCCCGGCCTGCGGCTCGCCGAGGGCGCGAGCATGAGCCGCACGGTCATCCCGGGCACGCCCCCACGGCTGCCGCGCCTGCCCGTGCAGATCTGAGCACCGCTGTGCCGAACGCACCGGGGCGTCCCGCCCGGCCGCCACAGGCCGGGCGGGACGCCCTGATCACTTCAGTTCGGACTTGGTCGATCAGACCAGGTCGAACCGGTCGAGGTTCGAGACCTTGACCCACGCGGCGACGAAGTCGGTCACGAACTTCGCCTTCGCGTCGTCGCTCGCGTAGACCTCGGCGATGGCGCGCAGCTCGGAGTTCGAGCCGAAGACCAGGTCGGCACGCGTGCCGGTCCACTTGACCTCGCCGGAGGCGTCGCGGCCCTCGAACGTGGTCTGGTCGGAGGACGTGGACGACCAGGTCGTGCCCAGGTCGAGCAGGTTGACGAAGAAGTCGTTCGTCAGCGTGCCCGGGGCGTCGGTGAGGACGCCGTGCGAGGACTGGCCGTGGTTGGCGCCCAGCACGCGCAGACCGCCGACGAGGACCGTCAGCTCGGGGGCGCTCAGGGTCAGCAGGTTCGCCTTGTCGAGCAGCAGGTACTCGGCCGGCAGGCGGTTGCCCTTGCCGAGGTAGTTGCGGAACCCGTCGGCGGTCGGCTCGAGCGCGGCGAACGACTCGACGTCCGTCTGCTCCTGCGAGGCGTCCACGCGGCCCGGCGTGAAGGGGACCGCCACGTCGTGACCGGCGTCCTTGGCGGCCTTCTCCACGGCGGCGGCGCCACCGAGGACGATCAGGTCGGCCAGCGACACCTTCTTGGCGCCGACGTTGAACTCCTGCTGGACGCCCTCCAGGACGCGCAGCACCTGGGCCAGCTCGTCCGGGTTGTTGACCTCCCAGCCGCGCTGCGGCTCGAGGCGGACGCGGGCGCCGTTGGCGCCGCCGCGCTTGTCGCTGCCGCGGTGGCTGGAGGCCGACGCCCAGGCGGTGGACACCAGCTGCGAGACGGTGAGCCCCGAGCCGAGGAGCTTGGCCTTGAGGGCCGCGATGTCACCGGCGTCGATGACCTCGCCCTCGGCCTGCGGCAGCGGGTCCTGCCACAGCAGGGTCTCCGCCGGGACCTCCGAGCCGAGGTACAGGGACTTCGGGCCCAGGTCACGGTGGGTCAGCTTGTACCAGGCGCGGGCGAAGGCGTCCGCGAACTCGGCCGGGTTCTCGTGGAAGCGCTTGGAGATCGGACCGTAGATCGGGTCGAAGCGCAGCGAGAGGTCGGTGGTGAGCATCGTCGGGAGCTTCTTCTTCGACGCGTCGTGCGCGTCGGGGATGATCGCCTCGGCGTCCTTGGCCACCCACTGGTTGGCGCCGGCCGGGGACTGGGTCAGCTCCCACTCGTAGCCGAAGAGGATGTCGAAGAAGTCGTTGCTCCACCGGGTGGGCTTGGTGGTCCAGGTGACCTCCAGACCACTGGTGATCGCGTCGCCGCCCTTGCCGGTGCCGTAGGTGGACTTCCAGCCCAGGCCCTGCTGCTCGATGGAGGCGGCCTCGGGGTCGTCGCCGACGTTGTCCGCCGGGCCGGCGCCGTGGGTCTTGCCGAAGGTGTGGCCACCGGCGATGAGGGCGACGGTCTCCTCGTCGTTCATCGCCATGCGGCGGAACGTCTCGCGGATGTCGCGGGCCGCGGCCAGCGGGTCCGGGTTGCCGTTGGGGCCCTCCGGGTTGACGTAGATGAGGCCCATCTGGACCGCGCCGAGCGGGCTCTCCAGCTCACGGTCGCCGGTGTAGCGCTGGTCGTCGAGCCAGGTGGTCTCGGGACCCCAGTACACGTCCTCGTCGGCCTCCCAGACGTCCGCGCGGCCGCCGCCGAAGCCGAAGGTCTCGAAGCCCATCGTCTCCAGCGCGACGTTGCCCGTGAGGATCATGAGGTCGGCCCAGGAGATGGACTGGCCGTACTTCTTCTTGACCGGCCACAGCAGACGGCGGGCCTTGTCGAGGTTGCCGTTGTCCGGCCAGCTGTTCAGCGGCGCGAAGCGCTGCTGTCCGCGGCCGCCGCCGCCGCGGCCGTCGCTGATGCGGTAGGTGCCGGCGCTGTGCCAGGCCATGCGGATCATCAGCGGGCCGTAGTTGCCGAAGTCGGCGGGCCACCAGTCCTGAGAGCTGGTCAGCACCTCGGCGATGTCCTGTTTGACGGCCGCCAGGTCGAGGGCCTCGAACGCCGCGGCGTAGTCGAACTCCGCACCGAGCGGGTTCGCCACGACGGGGTCCTTGGCAAGGATCTTCAGGTTGAGCCGCTCCGGCCACCACTGGCGGTTGCCGCCGCCCTGGGTCGGGTGCGCGGCGCGACCGTGCGCGACCGGGCAGCCGCCTGCCTCCGCCGCCGTGGAGTCGGTCACGATCGCATCATGGTTCTCGGTCATGGGGGAATCCTTCTGGGGTGGTCGGATCACATGCTCATGTCCGCAGGTGTCGGGACTTGCGGTTCCTCGGGTACTGCGGGTCCTCACGTACTGCCGGCGGTGGTGGAACAGGCGGGGCACAGGCCCCAGTAGATGACCTCGGCCTCGTCTATGGAGAAGCCGCGATCGTCCGCAGCGGTCAGACAGGGGGCGTGGCCCACGGCGCAGTCGACGTCGGCCACGGTCCCGCACGACCGGCACACGAGATGGTGGTGGTTGTCCCCGACGCGCCCCTCGAACCGGGCCGGGCTGCCCGGCGGCTCGATGCGGCGCACGAGTCCTGCCGTGGCCAGCGCGTGGAGGGCCTCGTACACGGCCTGCAGGGAGATGTGGCCCACGCGGTCGCGCACCCCGGTGGCGATCGCCTCGACACCGAGGTGATCGCCGTCCCGGACTGTCTCGAGCAGGGCGACTCGGGCGGCCGTCACCCGCAGGCCGACACCGCGCAGCTCCTCGGCGGTGGTCGGTGTACGGGGTGCTGTCATGAGGCCGAACCTACTTCATAAACACGAACGCTTCAAGAAAACGAACAGTGCAAGTCAGGGAAACAGCGTTCGATGATCTGTCAAAGGAACGAGGCGAGTCCGTCGAGGAGCCGGTCGACGTCCCCGGTGTCGTTGTAGGGCGCGAGTCCCGCCCGCAGCGCGGGGTCGGGGAGTTTCAGCGCGGTGAAGACTTCCTGGGCGTAGAAGGACCCCGCGGGTGCGACGACGCCGCGGGCCGCGAGGTGCGCCTGTGCCTCGGTCGCGTCCCGGCCCTCCAGGGTCATCAGGACGGTCGGGGTGCGGTCCGCCGCCCTGGAGTGGACGGTGACGGCGTCGCCCAGGGCGCGCAGCCCGTCGTCCAGCCTGGCGCGCAGCGCGTTCTCGTGCTCGTGCAGGGAGTGCAGCGAGCGCTTCAGCCGCTCCCTGCGTGATCCCCGTGATCCCCGTGATCCCCGTGAATCCCGTGAATCCACCGTGCCCGTGCCCGCGCCCGGCTCGGTTTCGTCCAGTGCGGCCAGGAAGTCCACCGCGGCCGTGGCGCCCGCCAGGGTCTCGTAGGGCAGCGTCCCGAATTCGAAGCGCTCCGGGACCGTGTTCGGGGAGGGCAGCAGCTTGTCCGGGGCGAGGGCTTCGAGGACGTCCGGGGAACCGGCGAGCACACCGCAGTGCGGTCCGAGGAACTTGTACGGCGAGCAGACGAACAGGTCGGCCCCCAGCGCGGGCACGTCCACCAGGTGGTGCGCCGCGTAGTGCACGCCGTCCACGTACACCAGCGCGCCGACCTCATGGGCCCGGTCGGCGATCCGGCGCACGGGCGGCTTGCTGCCCAGCACGTTCGAGGCCGCCGTCACCGCGACCAGCCGGGTCCGCGGCGACAGCGCCCGTTCGTAGGAGTCGAGGTCGAGCTCCGCGGTCGCGGCGTCGATCTCCGTCCAGCGGACGGCGACCCCGGCGCGCTCGGCCGCCTGGATCCAGGGGCGGACGTTGGCGTCGTGATCGAGACGGCTGAGGACGATCTCGTCGCCGGGCCGCCAGTCCTTTGCCAGGTGCCGTGAGAAGTCGTAGGTGAGCTGGGTGGCGCTGCGTCCGTGCACCACGGCGCCGGCCGGCACGCCCAGCAGGTCGGCGTAGGCGGCGCGGAAGTCGCCGACCGCTCGCTCGGCGTTCAGCTCGGACGCGCTGACGAGCCCCCGGTTGGACAGGGGGCCGGTCAACGTCCGGGTCATGGCCTCGGCGACCGGGAGGGGGGTCTGGGTCCCGCCCGGCCCGTCGAAGAAGGCGAGACCGTGTGTGAGGGACGGGAAACGGGCGCGCAGGGCGGCGACGTCTATGGCCATGGCCCAGACTCTGGCACTCGGAGCCGGCGCCCACCAGTGGACACGCGAGCAATTGTTAGACCCTTGACTGTCTCACCCTTGACGAATACGCTCCGTCGTGTGTCGAGAGGGGCTTTCGGTGAGCGACGGATTCGATGCCGACGTGGTCGTCGTGGGGCTGGGCCCGGTCGGGGCGACGGCCGCCAACCTCGCCCATGACCTGGGGCTGCGCGTCATGGCGTTCGACCGGGCCGCGGAGGTCGAGCGACGGCCCCGGGCCATCGGCTTCGACCAGGAGGCGATGCGGGTCTTCGCCGGCCTCGGGCTGGCCGACGCCCTCGCGGACCACACCATGCCCTACCGGCCGTCCGAGTACCGCAACGCCGACGGGCGGGTCATCAAGCGCATCGGCACCGCGCCGCCGCCCCATCTCCTCGGCTGGGCGCCCAACTACGTCTTCGACCAACCGCAGTTGGAAACCGCCCTGCGCCGCCGCCTCGCCCGGTCGGACGGCGTCGACGTGCACCTCGGCACGGAGGTGACGGACGTCCGCCTCGACGACGCCTGCGCCACCGTGGACGTGGTCGACCCGGCGGGGCGCCCGCGCGCGGTGCGGGCGCGATACGTGCTGGCCTGCGACGGCGGTGCCAGCCCCGCGCGCAGACGGGCGGGGCTGCGGATGGAGGACCTGGAGTTCGACCAGCCGTGGCTGGTGGTGGACCTGCGACTGCGCTCCGGCGCGGGGGCCGGGCTGCCGCGGACGAACGTCCAGTACTGCGAGCCGGCCCGGCCCAGCACCTTCGTCGTGGGGCCGGGGGACCATCGCCGCTGGGAGTTCATGATCAACCCCGACGAGCGGCCCGAGGACGTGTCCGACCCGGACTTCATCCGCGGCCTGCTGTCGCGCTGGCTGGCTCCCGGGGAGTACGACCTGTGGCGGGCGTCCACCTACCGCTTCCACGCCCTCGTCCTGAAGCAGTGGCGGGTGCGGCGGCTGCTCTTCCTCGGCGACGCGGCGCACATGACCCCGCCGTTCCTCGCACAGGGCATGTGCCAGGGCATCCGGGACGCGTCCAACCTGATGTGGAAGCTCGCCCTGCGCCTGCGCGGCGGCGCCGACGACTCGCTCCTGGACACCTACCAGCGGGAGCGGGCCCCGCACGTGCGTCAAGTCACGCTCACCGCCAAGGAGTTCGGCCACGTCATCTGCGAACGCGACGAGGCCGCGGCCGCCGAACGCGACGCCGAACTGCTGGCGGAGCTGGCGGCGGCGCCCGAGGGGACCGTCCGGCAGTCCCTGATCCCCGGACTGCGCGCCGGGTTCCTCGCGCCGGAGGGCTTCCCCGCGCGCGGCGACATCCTGCCGCAGCCGCGCGTGACCGACTCCCGGGGCGGTGCCGGACTCCTGGACGCGTTCACCGGGAGCACCTTCCGGCTGGTGCTGCGACACGACACGGATCCGTCCGCGGCCGAGTCCGCGCTGCGCGCGCACGACGCCGAGGGCGGCTTCCCGGTCGGCCTCGTGCGGCTCGTGGACGGCACGCCGCGCGCCGGGACGGCGGAGTACCGCGAGGAGCGGCACGTCCTGGACGCCTGGCTGCGGCACCGGTCGTGCGAGGCGGTGCTCGCCCGCCCCGATCACTACGTCTTCGGCGGCGTCGGTTCCGCGGACGGCATCGGCGAACTGCTCGCCTCCGCCCGCCGCCGGCTCGGCCCCGGCGGCGACTCGGGCCCGGCGGCGAAGTAGGCCCGTCCCCGAACCGGGCTGCGGACGCAGCAGAGACCGGTGACGCGGCCGTCCTCGACCCGGATCGCGGACAAGGCGCCCTTCGCCCATGCCGCGCTTTGTCCCGGTATCGATCCCCCCTGTAAGTGCACTGCGTCGATGCGACCTATCGCACGGGTGGCCGGTGCCGAGGCGTCCCCGGCACAGTTTCGGTGCTGTGGACGGAGCGGAAGGGGACATCGTGAGGCGGGAAACGGGGACCGGTGTGACCATTGACGACCTCAGAGCCGAACTCGACGCGATCGACGAGCGGTTTCTGGACGAGCTGCGCGCCCGCATCGAGAAGTGCGTGGAGATCGGGCATTTCAAGCGCGACAACAACGTCCCCATGATGCAGCCGCACCGCATCGGCATGGTCCAGGAGCGCGCGGCACGGTTCGGCGAGCTGCACGGGATCGACCAGGACTTCCTGCGCCGGCTGTACGACCTGGTGATCGAGGAGACGTGCCGCGTCGAGGACCTGGTGATCGGGGGGTCGGGGGTGTGAAGACGTTACTGATCGACAACTACGACTCGTTCACCTACAACCTGTACCAACTGCTCGGCGAGGTGAACGGGGAGCCGCCCGTCGTCGTCAAGAACGGCGTCGACTGGGCGCGCCTGCGGATCGAGGAGTTCGACGCCGTCGTCATCTCGCCCGGGCCCGGACGCCCCGACCGCGAACGCGACTTCGGGATCAGCGCCCGCGCGATCACGGAGAGCGGGCTGCCCACCCTGGGGGTGTGCCTCGGGCATCAGGGCATCACCCAGTTGTTCGGCGGAACGGTGGGTCTCGCGCCCGAACCCATGCACGGGCGGATCTCCGCCGTCCGGCACACCGGCGCCGACATCTTCGCCGGTCTCCCCAGCCCGTACGACGTCGTGCGCTACCACTCGCTCGCCGCGACCCGGCTGCCCGACGAACTGGAGGCCATCGCCTGGTCCGAGGACGGCGTCGTCATGGGCGTGCGCCACGTCTCCCTGCCGATCTGGGGTGTGCAGTTCCACCCGGAGTCGATCAGCAGCGAGCACGGCCGCGCACTGCTCAGGAACTTCCGCACCCTCGCCCTGGAACACCGCGCCGACCACCGCTGCGTCCGCGCCGCCGACCCGTCCCGCCCCCGGTACGAGGTGCAGGTGCGCCGCGTCGACGTCCAGCCGGACACCGAGGCCGCCTACCGGACCCTGTTCGCCGACGACGACGCGCACAGCTTCTGGCTGGACAGCGGGATCGTCGTCGACGGGCTGTCCCGGTTCTCCTTCCTCGGCGACGCCCGCGGGGAAAGCACCATCCGGATTCAAGCCGTCCGGCACCTCCACGGCCACGACGACGTCGGCTGGAACCGGCTGACGGCGGCCGGCGACGGGCCCGCCGGCCCGACCGCCGTGTGACGAGGCGCCGCACCGTCCGCGTTCCCCGACCAGCACCGGCCGGAGGTCTTCGATGCACCCCAGCCAGGAACCGCGTCACCCGCACGCGCGCCGCCGACCCGAGGAACCGCGCCGTGCGGGCCGTTGACGCCGTCCTGCACCGCCACGCCGAGGACCCGGACCGGCCGCTGGTGGAGATCCCGGGCGGCACGGGCCGCGCCGCCGTCGCCCACTCCTACCGGGAGATCACCCGGGCGGCCCGCGGTCTCGGCGACCGCCTCGCCGCCGCCCGCGCCGCCGCCCGGCCCCGCCGGCCGTTGCGGGTCGGCATGCTCTGTGGGGACACACCGGAGTTCGCGGTGACCGAACTCGCCAAGCTCGCCCTGCGGGCCACCGGCTGCCCGGTCCCGCCCGGCGCGTCCCCGCGAACGGCGGCCGCCCTGCTCGCCGACGTCGACGCCGTGGTCGTGGACGCCCCGGGCCGGGAGCGGCTCGCCGTCTGGGAGCACCTGGGCGTGCTGCCCCCGGGGCGCCCGGTGACCGTACTGGACACCCGCGAACTCGCCGACGCGGCGGCGGGGCCGTACCGGGCGCCCACCGACTCCCGGGACTGGATCTGCAAGATCCTGGCCGGCCCCGGGGCGGACGGGCCGGGCAGCGGGGCCAGGGTGGGCATCCGCGGCGACGCGGTGGCCGCACTGCTCGACTCGCTGCGCGCCGAGGTGCCGCCCGGCACCTTCGCCCGCTGCGCCGTCACCCTGCCGCTGTCGACGCCGGTGCAGCAGGTGGCCGCCGTGCCGCTCGCGGTTCTCGACCGGGGCTGTCTGATCCTGCCGCCGGCCGGCGGCGGACCCGACGCGGCCCCCTGGCCCGCCGCCGCCCGGCCCACGGCGCTCCCCGTCACCCCCGCGCTGGCGGTGGCCTTCGTCGGCGCCGCCCGCGTCGCCCGCCGCGAGGGCAGACCGGTCGCGGCCGCGCTCTTCGGCACGGCCGAGGTCCCGCTGCTGTGGTGCGGAACGGACGTGCCCGAGAGCCTCCAGCGCGAGCTGGACAGTCTGGGGCTGCCGGTCTACGCGGGCCTGGGACTGCCCGAGAACACCTGTCTGGTCAGCTGGAACACCCCCGCCGGCCGGCGGGCGGGCACCATGGGCCGGCCGCCGGCCCATGTCCGCACCGGTCTCGGTCCCGACGGCGAACTGCTGGTCGGCGGCGCGGGACTGGCGGAGGATCTGTCCCCCGGGGACGCGCGCGTCGGCCGCGCCGTCGTCGACGGCTGGCTGCACACCGGTATCCGGGCCGCCATCGACGCCGACGGGTTCATCCACCTGATCGGCCCGGCGCGGCCGGAAGGCCCGGGCGAACCCGCCGGTCCCGAGATCTGCCGCCTGCTGTACGCGCTGGTCCGCTCCATGCGGCCGGAGTCCGTCGTGGAGTTCGGCGGCGGCATCGCCGACGCCCTGGACCAACTCGCGGCGGGGGCGCGCGCCAACGGCGCCGGGCGGGTCACGGGGTTCCTGCCCGACCCCCGCCGGGCCTCCTCCGCCCGGGCCCGCCTGACCCTGCTGGGGCTCACCCCGTGGGCCGACGTCCGGGACGCCGGCGTCCACGAGCTCGGCCGTGGACCGGCGGGGGCGGCGGCCGCCCCGGTGGACCTCGCGCTGCTGGACTGCCGCCCCGACCTCGCGCTGCCCGCGCTCACCGCGCTGGAACCGTGGCTGCGGCCCGGCTCCATCGTCATCGCCGTCGGCCGGGCGGCGACGGGCGCCTATCTCGACCGGGTCCGGGACGGCGCGGACTACCTCTCCATCGCCCTGCCGGTCGGCGCGGGGCTGGAGGTCTCCACCCGGCTCACCCCGGGCCCCGGCCCCGATTCCTTCCACGGCGGCGCCCGACCGGGCGTCAGGCCCGCTGTCTCATCCCGGCAGTCGAGCGGAGAGTGACGTGACCAGCAGACATTCGGACATCGGTGTCGTCGGGGCCGGGCCCCGCGGACTCTCCGTCCTCGAGCGACTGTTCGCACAGGAGCGCAAATCGCCCCTCCGGGAGCGGCTCACCGTCCATCTGGTCGATCCGTTCCCGCCCGGCCCCGGCCGGGTCTGGCGCACGGCGCAGTCGGCCCAGCTGCTGATGAACACCGTGGCCTGCCAGGTCACCCTGTTCACCGACAGCAGCGTGCGGGTCGAGGGACCGATCGAGGACGGACCGAGCCTCTACGAATGGGCCCGGGAGCTGGCCCGGCAGGGCGACGAGTCCGCCGTCGACGCCGCGACGCTCGCCGAGGCCCGCCGGCTCGGCCCGGACTCGTACCCCACCCGCGCCTTCTACGGGCACTACCTGGTCTGGGTGCACCGCCGGCTCCTCGCGACGGCCCCCTCCCACGTCACCGTCCGCTCGCACACCGCGCGGGCCGTCGCCCTGGACGACCCGGCCGGGCCCGGCGGCCCGCAGACCCTGCTGCTGGACGACGGCACCGAGCTCTCCGGCCTGGACGCCGTGGTCCTGGCCCAGGGCCATGTGCCCGCCCTGCCGACGGCGCAGGAGCGAAGGCTCGCCGCGTTCGCGGCCCGGCACGCACTGACGTACCTGCCGCCGGACAACCCCGCCGACGTGGATCTCGACTCCGTCGGGCCCGGCCGGCCGGTGCTGCTGCGGGGGCTCGGCCTGAACTTCTTCGACTACCTGGCGCTGTTCACCGCCGGTCGCGGCGGGCGCTTCGTGCGCGCGGGCGACCGGCTGGTCTACCGGCCCTCCGGCCGGGAGCCGCGCCTGTACGCCGGCTCCCGGCGCGGGGTGCCGTTCCACGCCCGCGGAGAGAACGAGAAGGGCTCCCACGGACGGCACGAGCCCGCCCTGCTGACGCCCCGCCGGATCGAGGAGCTGAAGGCCCGGATGCGCGGCGGCGACTGGCTGCACTTCGGCGCCCACCTGTGGCCGCTGATCGACCGCGAGGTCGGCGGCGTCTACTACGCCGCGCTGCTCACGGCCCGCGGCCGGGACGCCGGCCCCTTCACCGAGGCCTACCCGGCCGCCGCCGACGACGCCGAGCGCGAGGCCCTCCTGACCGCCGCGGACATCGCCCCCCGCGACCGCTGGGACTGGGAGCGGATCGCCCGCCCCTACGGGGACCGCGTCTTCGACTCGGCGGCGGACTACCGCGCCTGGCTGCTGCCCCACCTGCGCCGCGACGTGGCCGAGGCGCGGGCCGGCAACGTCACCGGCCCGCTCAAGGCCGCCCTGGACGTGCTGCGCGACCTGCGCAACGAGATCCGCCTGCTGGTGGACCACGGCGGCCTGGAGGGCAACTCCCACCGCGACGACCTGTACGGCTGGTACACCCCGCTCAACGCCTTCCTCTCCATCGGCCCGCCGGCCTCCCGCATCGAGGAGCTCTGCGCGCTGATCGAGGCCGGGGTCGTGGAGATCCTGCCGCCGGGACTGAAGGTCACCGCCGACGCCGACGCACCCGGCGGCCCCGCCTTTAGGGCCGCCACCCGCGACACGGCCGACGCCGCGCCCCCCTGCACGGTCCTCATCGAGGCCCGGCTGCCCGAACCCGATCTGCGCCGCACCGCCGACCCGCTGCTGCGGCGCCTGCTCGAGACCGGCGGGTGCCGCCCGTACCGCATAGCGGGGACCTGCGGCACCTTCTACGAGACCGGCGGCCTCAACGTCACCGAGCGCCCCTACCGGGTCGTCGACGCGACGGGCCGCCCGCACCCGCGCAGGTTCGCCTACGGCGTCCCCACCGAGTCCGTGCACTGGGTCACCGCCGCCGGCATCCGGCCGGGCGTCGGCTCGGTGACCCTGGAGGACTCCGACGCCATCGCCCGCGCGGTGCTGGCCCTGCCCGCGCCGCGCCCGGACACCGACTCGCCCGCTTCCCCGGGCGCCGCCGAGGAGGCCCTCGTATGACGACACCCGGCACACCGTTGGACTGCGGTCTGCTCTCTCCCGTACGGGCCGGCACCCCGGTCGAGGCCGCGACGGGCGACCAGGCCTGGCTGCGGGCCATGCTGGACGCCGAGGCGGCGCTCGCCCGGGCGCAGGCCCGGCTCGGCGCCGTGCCCGCCTCCGCCGCCGCGGCCATCGGCCGGGCCGCCGCGGCGGGCCTGCCCGACCCCCGGGCCCTCGCCCTCGCCGCCCGGGAGACGGCCAACCCGGTCGTCGGGCTCGTCCGCGCGTTCACCGCCGCGGTCGCCGCCGTGGACCCGGCCGCCGCCGAGTACGTGCACCGCGGCTCCACCAGCCAGGACATCCTGGACACCGGCGCCATGCTGGTCGCCGACCGGGCGCTGCGGATCGTCGTCGCGGACCTGCGCGCCACCGCCGACGCCCTGGCCGGGCTCGCCGAGGAGCACCGCGACACCGTCATGGCCGGTCGCACCCTCGCCCTCCAGGCCGTTCCCACCACCTTCGGGCTGAAGGCGGCCGGCTGGCGCTCGCTCGTCCTGGACGGCGTCGAACAGCTCGACCGCATACGGCAGGAGGGGCTGCCGGTCGCCCTCGGCGGCGCCGCGGGCACCCTGGCGGGCTACCTGGAGTACGCGCGCCTGGACGGCGTCGCCGCCGACGGTCCCGGCGACTACGCGGACCGGCTCGTGGCGGCGTTCGCCGAGGAGACGGGATTGGCCCGGCCGGTGCTGCCGTGGCACGCGCTGCGCACCCCGGTGGCCGCGCTGGGGGCCGCGCTCGCCCACACCTGCGCGGGGCTCGGCAAGATGGCGACGGACGTACAGGCGCTGGCCCGTACCGAGACCGGGGAACTGGCCGAGCCGGCGCCCGCCGGCCGGGGCTCCTCCTCCGCCATGCCGCACAAGCGCAACCCGGTGCTCGCCACCCTGATCCGCTCGGCCGCGCTCCAGGTGCCGCTGCTGGCCGCGGGGCTGACCCAGTGTCTGGCGGTCACCGAGGACGAGCGGTCCGCCGGCGCGTGGCACGCCGAATGGACGCTGCTGCGGGAGGCCCTGCGACTGACCGGGGGCGCCGCCCACACCGCGGTGGAACTCGCCCGGGGCCTGACCGTGCACGCCGGACGGATGCGCGCCAACCTCGACCTCACCGCGGGACAGATCGTCTCCGAGCGGTTCGCCGCCGTCCTCACCCCGCGACTGGGCCGGGGGCGGGCCCGGGAACTGCTCACGCTGGCGGCGCGGCGGGCCGCGACCGACGGGATCCCGCTCACCGAGGCACTGGCCCGGCTGCCCGAGGCGGCGGGCGTGCTGGGGGAGGGCGAGGCCGCCGCGCTGGCCGATCCGGCCGGCTACACGGGAGCGGCAGGTGCGCTGGTGGACCGAGCTTTGAAACGATGAGTCCGCACCGGCGACCGCCGCCCGGGCCGGGGGAGCCGAAGCCCCGCCGGGCACCCGTTCCGCTCAGCCCAGCGCGCCCGCTCCGAAAGGAATGACGATGCCGGCACCCACCCCCGCCGAAGCCTTCCGCGCCCTGCACGAACGGCCCGACCCCTCCGACCCGCTGATCCTCCCCAACGTCTGGGACGCGGTGAGCGCCCGCGCCTTCGCCGCGGCCGGACACCCCGCCCTCGCGACCTCCAGCGCCGCCGTGGCCGAGGTGCTCGGCTACGAGGACGGCGGCCGGACCCCGGCCGACGAGATGTTCGCCGCCGTCACCCGGATCATCCGCTCGGTGGACGTCCCGGTCACCGTGGACCTCGAGTCCGGCTACGGGCTGCCGCCCGGGGAGGTCGCGGAGCGGCTGCTCGCGGCGGGCGCCGTCGGCTGCAACCTGGAGGACACCGACCACACCGCAGGGACGCTCCGCGACGCCCAGGAGCAGGCCGGCTTCCTGGCGGGGGTCAAGGCGGCGGCGGGCGGCGCGCTGATGCTCAACGCGAGGATCGACACCTTCCTCTACGGGGACCCCGAGGGCGCCTCCGCGGCCGGCCGGGCCAAGCTCTACGAGGAGGCGGGCGTGGACGTCGTCTACCCGATCATGGCGCCTGCCGAGCTGCTGCCCGGACTCGCCGCGGCGGTGACCGTCCCGCTCAACGCCCTGTATCTGCCCGGCGGCCCGGCCCCGGCCGAACTGGGCCGGCTGGGCGCCGCCCGCGTCACGTTCGGCGACGGTCTCCACAACCGGGCCACGGCCGCCCTGGCCGACATCGTCCGCTCGATCGCGCCCGCCGGCTGAACCCGACGCGGCCGTCGCGGGCCCCGGCCCGGGTCACCACGCGTAGGCCTCGGGCGCGGGCCGGTGCCCGGGGAAGATCTCGTCGAGCCGGTCCAGCGCCTTGGGCTCCAGCCGCACGTCCAGCGCCGCGACCGCGCTGTGCAGGTGGTCCACGGTCCGGGGGCCCACGACGGGCGCGGTGACCGCGGGCTGTGCCAGCAGCCAGGCGAGCGCCACATGCCCCGGCTCGTGACCGAGCTCGGCGGCGAAGTCCTCGTACTCCTGGATCTGTTCGCGCCGGGTCGCCAGCGCGGCGGCGGCCCGGGCGACGGTCCGCCGGACGCCGCTGCGCTCCTGGCGCAGCACCCCGCCGAGCAGTCCGCTGTGCAGCGGGGACCACGGCAGCAGCCCGACGCCGTAGTGCCGGGCGGCCGGGGCCACCTCCAGCTCGACGGTGCGTTCCAGCAGGTTGTAGACGGACTGTTCGCTGACCGGGCCGAGCAGACCGCGGGCGCGGGCCGACTCCTGCGCCGCCGCCAGGTGCCAGCCGGCGAAGTTGCTGGAGCCGACATAGGTGATCTTCCCCTGGGCGACCAGGACCTCCATGGCCTGCCAGATCTCCTCCCAGCGGACCGACCGGTCCACGTGGTGCATCTGGTAGAGGTCGATGTGGTCGGTGCGCAGCCGTCGCAGGCTCGCCTCCACCGCGCGGCGGATGTGCAGCGCCGACAGCCCGCCCTCGTTGGGTCCGTCGCCCGTGTTCGAGTAGACCTTGGTGGCGAGCACGGTGCGCTCGCGGCGCCCGCCGCCCTGTGCCAGCCAGGCGCCGATGACGGTCTCCGTCCGGCCGGGATGCTCCGGCCAGCCGTACAGATCCGCCGTGTCGACGAGGTTGACGCCCAGATCGAGAGCGGTGTCGAGAATGCGGTGGGCCTCCGCCTCCTCGGTGTGCACCCCGAAGTTCATGGTGCCGAGGACGAGACGGGAGATCCGCAGACCGCTGCGGCCGAGCTGGGTGTACTCCATGGTGAACCCTTCTGGAAGTCGACGGAATGCCCTTTCCACGTCGTCCGGCGTCTCGGAGCGGCTTTTCGATAAGGTCGGTTCCTTTTCGACGACAAGCAGTTGACGCACGGTGCGAAGGCTTTTTTCCGGTCTTCCCGTCACCGGAATTGACTTGGCGGGATTGCAAGGAAACGGCCATTTTCAGGAAAACGCTTGTTCTCGAAGCGTGCCGTCAGGCGACGGTGTCCACGGTTCTTCTGCCCCCGGAGTCGTCGACGGTCCGGGCCCGCTCCTCCAACTGCGCCGCCGCCTGCCGCCAGGCCGCGGCGCACTCGCGGGCGGCGGCGGCCACCTGTCCCACCCAGTGGGGCGGGATCTGGTCCACCAGTTCGCCCCACCGGTTGCTGGCCACCGCGTTGGTGTCCAGCAACCGCAGCAGGAAGCGGCCGTGGTCGGTGAGCCGGACCGAGGGGTCCCGCTTCAGCGTGACGAGCGTTTTGGCCATGGCGAAGGAGGCGAGGCTGTCGGACTCGTCGGCGCAGGCGTCCTGCGTCGCGCGGGCCTGCCCGCCGCGACGGGCGGGCAGCAGCGGGCTGGCGCCGTTCTGTATCCGCTCCCGGACGTCCCGGGCGGTGGCCAGGGAGAGACCGCTCTCCTTGGCGATCTCCCGCAGGCTGGCGTCGGGGTGGGCCAGTACGTACTCGCCCGCGAGTCTGCGCCGCTCCGCGGTGTCGACGATCCGGGACTTTCCGTCCAGACCGATGCGGGCGTTCAACTGAGGAAGAGCGTCACCCGAACGCCTGCGGATGGAGCCGACCGTCTTCGGGGAGAGTCCCGCGACGGTGGCGATCATCCGGTCCGACCACTCCGGATGGGACCGCATGATGCGCAGCGCGGCGGCGTTGCGGTCGGAACGGCTCAGCGGCAGACCGTGGTTGGCGTTGCAGTTGACGGCCAGCAGGAAGGCCTCGGCCGCGTCGCCGTCGAAGTACTGGACGTCTATGTGGGTCCGGCCGTTGAGCCGGGCGGCCCGCAGCCGGTGGGCGCCGTCGATGACCCGCGAGGTGGCGCGGTGGACGATGATCGGCGGAAGGGGCGAGACGCATTGGGCGAGTTGCTGGACGTGCTCCTCGTTCTCGCCGGCCAGGCGCGGCGAGTCGTCGGTCACCAGCGCGTCCAGGGCGACCCGGACGACGGGGAGCGTGTCCGCCTGGGCGTCCCAGAGATCGGCCGACTCACATGGTGCGGTTGTTGGGGACGAGAGCCTCCTGGATTCGGGCAGGGCCATCCTCATTCTCCTTTTTCAACGATCCGTTGTACTGGGGTGAACAGATATGAGATGGACGCGCAGGCCGGAGGGCGGTACCGCGGCGATGACCGCGGGGTACCGGCCGATCCGGCGAGGGGTTGTCAGGGTGCCGCTCAGCCGCTCCGGCCGGGCGTGTGGTGGCACCGACAGGACGAGGGCATGGGAAAACCCGGCAGCCCGAAGGGCACCGCGGCGAGATCACCGCGTGCGACGGGCGTGCCGGGAATGGATGGGCCGGGCTGGGCATCCGGCCATGACGCATGACCACTTCGTGTGTGTGCCACTTAGGTCAGCCCCCCGTTTGGCTTAGAACCTGCCGGGCAGAATATCCGGCCCGAACGGTTCGTCAACAACCGATAACGGGCCAGATCGGCTCGGTGGAGTGGTGCGACGCGGTGGACGACCGCAGCTGCCGGCCACCACGTGGATCAGCTGGTGGGCGGACGGAACTCCGGCTGGTCGATGATGCGCAGCCAGCTGCCGTCGGGCTGTCGGCGGACCACCTGGGCGCGGGCGCCCGAACCGTCCTTCGGCGGGGTGGCGGTCAGCGCGATGTCGCCGCAGACGAGAGTCGGAAGCGGCTCCTCCGCCTCGAAGTGCGGCGCGTGGGCGAGCACCTTCTCCCACAGTTCGCGAATGGCTTCCCGGCCCACCGTGGTGCTGCCCGGCGGATAGGCCATCACGGCCTCCTCCTCGTACAGTGCGGCGAGGCCGGTGGCGTCACCGGCGTTGGCGCGCTCCACGAAGAGGCGGGTGAGATCCTCCGGCTTCAGGGCCTTCTCGTTCTCGGGCACGACGTTCCTTTCCTGGGGTCAATTCTGGCCTGCCCATGTTCCAACGTTGGCTCATATCAAGTCCAATCAATCGTCCCGATCGCCTCTATAATCAGGGGTTATGGAGCTCAGGCAGCTGAAATATTTCCTGGCCGTGGCAGAGGAATCCAACTTCACCCGGGCCGCCGAGCGCGTGCATGTCAGCCAGCCGGGGATCAGTGCCCAGATCCGCCAGCTCGAGAACGACCTCGGCACGACTCTCATCGACCGCTCGGGCCGCAGTGCGGGACTCACCGCGGTGGGGGAGGTCGCCTTCCACCACGCGCGCGCGGTGCTGGCCGCCGTGGAGGCGCTCCGGCACGCGGTGGACGAGATGAACGGGCTGGTCCGCGGCCGGCTGGTCGTCGGCATGGTGACGGCGTGTACGGTCACGCCCTTGTTCGAGGCGTTGTCGAGCTTCCATCTGGCCCACCCCGGCGTCGAGATCAGCCTCGTCGAGGACGACTCCGCCAAGCTGGTCGACTACGTCCGGGAGGGCGCCGTCGACCTCGCGCTGATCGGCGCGGCCGACCGGGCCCCGGAGGACCTGGACGGCCGGCAGGTGATCAGCGAGGCGATCGTCGCCGCGGTGCCGCCCGGACATCCGCTGGCCTCGCAGGACGGCGTGACCCTCGCCGAGCTGAGCGCCTATCCCGTCATCTGCCTGCCCAAGGGCACCGGCATCCGGGCCGTGCTGGACCAGGCGTCGGCCGCCCGGGGCCTGACGCCCACGGTGGCCCTCCAGGCCAGCGCGCCGGGCGCGGTGGTCCATCTCGCCGAGCGCGGACTGGGGGTGGCGGTGCTGTCCGAATCCATGCTCGCCCAGCACCCGCAGTTGCGGACCGTGCCCATCACCGACGCCGACGTCGCCGCGGTGCTGGCCCTGGTCTCCGCGCCCACCAAGAGCCCGGCGCTGCGCGAACTGCTCGTGCACTGCCAGGACTCCTTCGGGGCTCCGGCGGACAAGGACCTGGTCACGGCCGGCAAGACCACCGCCGACTGAGGACCCCCTGCGCCGTCGACGGCATGCCGTCGCACGGATGCCGTCGCACGGATGCCGTCGCACCTGTGCCGTCGGCGCCGACCGGAGTCGGCGTCGACGGCACACGTCGTGCGGGGGAACCGGGGTCAGCTGTCGGCAGACACCGTCGCGGGGCTGTCGGCGTCCGGCGCGGGGGCCTTCGGCGCCTGTGCGGCCTGGAAGTCGGCCGCCCGGATCAGCACCAGGGACAGCAGGCCGCCCAGCAGCGCGAGACCGGCCGAGATGGTCAGCAGGGTGTTCAGCCCGTCCACATAGCCGTCGACGGCGAGCCGCTCCACGGTCTCCCGCTGCGCCTCGGGCACCAGCGCCGCCGCCCGGTCGATCTCGCCGCCCCGCACCAGGGCGGCGAGCTCGTCGCTGCGCTCGCCGGCGCCCGGGATCCCCGCCAGACCGTCGCGGAGCCGGTCGCCGATGATCACGGCGAAGGTGGAGCCGAGGACCGCGACACCGGTGCTCACACCGAGCTGCCGGAAGGTGCCGCTGACCCCCGAGGCCATCCCGGAGCGGGAGAAGTCGACGACGCCCACCGCGGTGGAGGCGAGCGGCGGGTTCACCAGGCCGGCGCCGAAGCCGCCCAGCATCAGACCGGGGACGAAGTGCTCCCAGCCCGTGTTCGCGTCGACGCCGCCCATCAGCAGCAGGGCCACGCCGACCAGGAGCAGCCCGACGCCGATCAGGAGGCGGGCCGGGATCTTCGCGCTGACGCGGCCCGCCACCAGCGAGGCGACCAGCATCGACAGCGAGGCGGCCAGCAGCCGCACCCCGGTCTCCAGGGACGAGTACTGGAGCACTTCCTGGAAGTAGATGGCCAGGAAGAGGAACATCGCGAACAGCGAGCCGTTCAACGAGAACGCCGCGATGGATCCGCCGACGAAGGTCGGGATGCGGAACAGCTTCAGATCGAACATCGGCTGCTCGACCCGGGACTCGACCACCAGGAAGGCCAGCAGCAGCACACCGCCGACGATCAGGAACGTCAGCGCGCGCGAGTCGCTCCAGCCGTCCTCGCCGGCGAGGATCAGCCCGTAGACGAGGGTGGCCAGACCCGTGGTGAGCAGGACGAAGCCGGGCCAGTCCAGTCGGCGGGCGAACGGCGACTTGGACTCGTCCACCCGCAGCGCGATGATCAGGGCGACCAGGATGCCGATCGGCACGTTGATCAGGAAGATCCCCCGCCAGCTGATGCCGCTGGAGATCAGGCCGCCGGCCACCGGGCCGATCGCGGAGGCGAGACCGGTGACCATGCCCCAGACGCCGAACGCCATCCCGCGTTCCTTGCCCTCGAAGCCGCCCGCGAGCAGGGCGAGGCCGGTGGCGAACATCACCGAGCCGCCGACGCCCTGGAGGACCCGGGCGAGGACCAGCATCAACGGCGACTGCGCCATGCCGCACAGCAGCGAGGCGAACGTGAAGAGGACGACGCCGATCGAGTAGAGGCGCTTGCGGCCGAACCGGTCCGCGATCGTCCCGCTCGTCAGCAGCAGGGCCGCCAGCGCCAGCGCGTAGCCGTCGATCACCCACTGGAGGTCGGCGAAGCTGGCCTCCAGGTCCGTCTGGATGTCGGGCATCACGACGTAGACGATGGTGGTGTCGAGCAGGAGCATGAACGTCCCGCCGCACACCCCCAACAGCGTCCACCATTTCTTGTGCATCTGGATTCCTTCTGCTCGTCGAGCGGATCGGTCGGGGGAGCGCGGTGCTACCTAGGGGGCTTCTGATGGATCTCCGTGGGAGAAGGAGCGGCGTTCGGTGCGTGCTCTCGGTGTGCCGGGCGAAAGTCCTCGTAGCGGAGCTACTAGGGCTTTCGCCCGGTGCGGCGAGAGTGCGTGCCGGGCGTCGCGACGCCGCGGAGATCCATCAGAAGCCCCCTAGGGGCGTCGGCCGGCGGGATGTTGTGGTTGTGCCGCAGCAGGTTGGAGGGGTCCCACTCGGCCTTCAGTCGCCGCAGCCGCCGGTAGTCGTCGGGGGAGTAGGCCATGGCGACCTGGGCGGGGGTGGCGTGCGCGCCGTAGAGGAAGTTGAGGGACCGTCCGGTGGTGAGCGGCGCCAGGGTGTCGGTCAGCCGGAGGTGGGCGGCGTGGACGGTGTCGGCCGTCCTTGGCGTGACCCGGTTGAGCACCGCCAGCAGATAGGCGGCGTCCCGGTTGCCGACGCTGTTCGCCGGCTCGGGCGCGCGGCCCAGGGCGCCGCCGAGGTGACGCACCTCCACGATGCTGGTGACCGGTGCGTCGGGCCCGGTCAGGGCCAGCACCCGGCGCACGGCGTCCGCGTCCAGCCCGCTGAGCATCGCGTTGGTGCCGCTGTACCCGGCGGGTGGGACCGGGTCGTTGTGGATGGTCCCGGACTCGGTGTACGGCAGGATCCGCAGGGTGTCGGCCAGCCGTGGGCCGAGAGCGCGCAGCGGTGCGGCCAGGCGCTCGCCCTCCGCCGCCGCGCCGAGGAAGGCGATGCGTACATGGACCACGTACCGGCCCCGCAGCGGCGGGGGAAGCGAGGGCAGATCGGGCAGCGGGACCAGCGCGAGCGAGGAGGTCATCTCCTCGGGGACGCCGGCGGTCCAGTGCAGCCAGGCGTTGACGACCTCCTCGGCCAGGGCGCCGTCGAAGTACAGGGCGCCGCCGTACAGCCGTTCCACCGGCACCAGGCCGATGTCGAGGTCGGTGACGACGCCGAAGTTGTCCCGGCCGCCGCGCAGCGCCCAGAAGAGCTCGGGTTCGCGGTCCGCGTCGATCTCCCGCAGCCGGCCGTCCACGGTGACGGCGCCGAGCCGCCGGACCTGGTCGGCGGCGTACCCGAACCGGCGGGCCAGCAGGCCCAGGCCGCCCCCGAGGGTGTAGGCCACCGCACCGACGTGCGGGGCGCTGCCGCTGAGCGGCGCCAGCCCGTGCGGGGCGGCGGCGGTCACCACCTGCTGCCAGCTCACCCCCGCGCCCAGTCGGGCGGTACGGGAGACCGGGTCGATCCGCACCTCGTTCATCCGGCGGGTGCTGATCAGCACGCCCGTCCGGGCGGGCAGGGCCGGACTGTGCCCGGTCGCCTGCACGCCGACCGGCAGGCCGTGCACGGCGGCGAACTCCACCGCGAGCCGTACGTCCTCGCCGTCGACGGCGCCGACCACCAGGGCCGGGGCGTGCGGCCGGAAGGTCTGGTACCGGACGCGTTCCTCGTCGTAGCCGTCGTCGCCCGCGACCAGGACCGGGCCGCGTACGCTCCCGGCGAGCTTGCCCGTCGCCGCCTGGTCGTCCCACGGGGCGTCGGTCCGGGGGTGAGGAGTCACGCTGTGGGTTCCTTTCGTCGGGCGGATGGCCGCGCCGTCGAGGACGGGGGTGGCATCAAGAGCGCGGCCATCCGCTGTTCATGGTCGTGAGCGCCGAGCCAGAAGTCCAAGACCTAGTTTTTTGGTGCTGCCTAACTTCTGGTTATGACGCGAGGCGGTGCGGGGTATCCGTCTGGGTCCGGGGGCGCCAGGGACCGGGCGCCCCGCCGACGCCGACCGCGACCGCGAAGGCGTAGGCCGGGGTGACCACGTCCCGCACCACGGCGTACCGGTCGCCGGCCCGAGCCCACAGGCCGTCGCCGTACGACCGGAGCCGGACGCGCCAGAAGAGACCGCCGTGCGCCTCATGACAGTCCGTCAGCGCCTTGAACGCCGCCTCCTTCGCGGCGAACAGGCGCCGCAGCCGCTCCCGGTCGCCGTCCGGCCAGAGCAGTTCCCGCTCGGCGTCGTCGAGGAGGAACCGGTGCAGGCGCCGTTCGGGCAGCCGGAACTCCAGATCGACGCCGACCGCGGCGGCGCCCGGCGCGACGGCGGCCACCGCCAGACCGTGGGCGTGGGTGAGCGAACCCGGGTAACCGGCGGGGAAGACGGGGGCCCCGCTGCGCCGGCGGCCGATCACGGTCGTCGCGCTGCCCGCCCGCCGCAGCACCGCCCCGGCGGCGGCGCGGCCGGCCCGATGCTGTGCGGCGGTGCTGTCCGCGGGGGTGACCGGGACGCTCTCCAGCAGGACCCGCTGGGGACGCCCGGGGCCCCCGAGCAGCCATGCGCTCGGGGGCCCCGGGGTCGTCGGCCCCTCAGTCACCCGGCCCGGCCACCCGCTCGATGAACTTCACGACCTCCCGCTGGAACCACTCGGGCTCCTCCAGGAACGCCAGGTGGCCGCCGTGCGGCACGGTGACGGTGGTGGTGTCCGGGAAGAGCCGGGCCATCTCCTCCACCGCGCTGGTGCTCAGGGAGAAGTCGTCGCCGCCCACGAAGAGCAGTGTGGGCTGCTTCACCCGCGTCATGATGTCCGGGTCCAGCGGCGCCTTCACCGACACCGCCAGACCGGCCCGCAGCGACTCCACCGTGTGGATGCCGAGGAAGTTCTGCTTGCGGCCCATGAACCCGATCGGCCCGGCCGCCTCCACCGCCGCGTCGCCGGAGACCAGCGGGTACAACTGGTCGTAGAGCACGCCCAGTCCGCCTGTGTCGAGGGTCTTCAGCCAGGCCTTGGTGATCCTGCGCAGGCGCTGCGGCCCGTGCGGGCTCATCGCCGGTCCGGCCAGCACCAGCCCGTGGACCCGTTCCGGGTGGGCCACGGCGAAGTCCCGGCAGATCAGGGTGGAGAACGAGGTGCCCACGAGCACCGCCTTCGCCAGGCCCAGCTGGTCGAAGAGGGCCGACAGGTCGGTGATGTGGTCCTCCCACACCGGCTCGCCCACCTGGGGACCGGAATCGCCCTGGCCGCGCAGGTCGTAGGAGGTCAGCCGCGCGGTCGAGGCCAGGCTTGCGGTGTACGACCGCCATGACCTGCGGTCCATGAAGAAGTTGTTGACGAGGACGACGTCGGGGCCGGACCCGCGTCGTTCGTAGGTGAGCGACACCTCGTCGTTCACCCGGACCGTGCCGGTCTCGATGGCGTCGTCCACGGTCGTGTTGGTCATCGGTTCACCTCGGGCGGGAGCGGTCGGAGGAAAGGGCGGCCCGCTGGCCGGGCCGGACGGGCCGCGATTCCTTGCGGTGCCGCGGCGGGCGGCTCAGGCCGCTTCGAGCACCGCCTCGGCGGCCGTTCGGGCGTCGCCGAACCGGGCGGTCAGGGCGTGCACCCACCGTTCGAGGCCGAACGCGCAGCAACTGGTGGAGGCCGGCCGTCCGTCGGGCAGCGCGATGGCGCAGCGTTCCCCGAAGAAGTTGCGGTGGTAGTTCACCGAGCCGACGGCCAGCCCGTCCACGACGAACTCCTCCTTCACCGGGAACAGCCGCTGCATGGTGGCGCGCGACCCGGTGCGGTCGAAGAACGGGTCGGTGGCGACCTGTGTCTCCATCTTCAGCCCCAGCAGGTCGGCCAGCCCCAGCACCACCCCCTTGAACCGCTCCAGGTGGTCCGTGGCGCCCTCCGGCGTCCCGATGAAGACGATCTCGCGCATGGAGAAGCCGAGCAGCCGGCGCAGGCCCTCGTAGTGCGTCTCGTTGCGGAAACAGGTGGCCACCGTCGTGACCCGGTTCTCCGGCGCGGGCAGCGTCCGGCCCCGCAGGTCGAAGTAGACCGAGTAGCAGGCCGCCGACGGCAGGGCGAGACCGGTGTCGTTCAGGACCGACGCGGGCAGTTCCCGCAGCGGCTCCTGGGCGCCGGCGCGCAGCTGCGCCAGCCGGTCCGGGTCGGCCGCTGCGGCGGCCAGGCCCAGGTGCGGGAAGTTCTCGTAGTAGTCGATGTTCTCCAGATCGCCCGCCCGCACCAGGAACGGGTAGCGGCGCTCCTGGGCCTTCACCCCCTGCGCCCAGGACAGCACCAGGGAGTCGAACGCCCGCAGCAGGCGCAGCTCGTAGGGTCCCAGGACACCGAGACCGGTGTCCTGCGTGCCGGTGGCGCCGGCCATCAGGTCGCCGCTCCGGCGAGGAAGCGCTTCTCGATGGAGCGCAGTGTGCGGAAGTCGTCGACGTCGATCTCCTCGGGGTCGATGACCTCTCCGCTCAACTCCTCCAGCAGGTAGAGGAATTCGACGAACGCCAGCGAGTCCACCGCGCGGCGGTCGATCAGGTCGTCGTCCAGGCCCAGCTCGCCCACCTCGGGGTTGCGCTGGTGGATGAAGTCGAGAATCTTGGAGATCTTGTCGTCGCTCATGCGGGGGTCCCCTGAACCTGAAGGCCGTTGCGGGCGAGGAACTTGCGGGTGCGGTTGAGGATGCGGTCGTGCGCGGCGTGCCGTGCCGGGTGTGCCAGCAGCCGGCGCCGGAGCTCCAGCGGCTCGGGCAGACCGGCGTCGCGGTAGACGGCGGGGTTGTACAGACTGCGGACGCTGTACTCGAGGTAGGCCTCCAGGTACTTGGCGAGCACCGGGATGTCCTGCGGCCGGGTCTCCTTGACCTGTTCCAGGAGCTTGCCGAACAGATGGCGGCCGAAGGCGACGTGCCTGCTCTCGTCCTGGTGGTGGACCCGGTTGATCTCCCGTGCGATCTCGGGGAGGGCCGAGTCCGTGGCCATGAGGGCGTTGAAGTGGTCGACGAGCTCCTCGAATATCAGGATGCGGGCGAAGATGACCAGCTCGGTCGCGGCGTCGCCCACCCCCTCGATCCGGTTCATGCCGACCTGCGGCACCGGCGGGTAGACCTTCCCGCCGTACTTCAGGCAGAAGGTCCCGAAGAACCACATGTGCTCGTTCTCCTCGCCGATGAAGTGGTGCAGGAACTCGGAGGCGTCGGCGTAGGTCTTGGTGTGGATGCGCAGCACGACCTCGCTGAGGAGTTCGCGGATGCCGTGCACGTTGAGGCTGAAGAAGTTCACCGCCTCGTGCCGCGTCAGCGCGAGCTGCTGCTCACGCGTCAGCGCGTCCCACTCCTCGGTCCCGGCCAGGGTGACGAGCTCCTCGCTCATCCACGGAAGGTCCTCCTCGAGACTCTCCGGCCAGTCGAAGATCGTGTAGGGGTTGTAGTAGTCCGACTCCGCCATCGCTTCGAGCCGGTCCAGATCCAGCTTCACGGGCTTGACGGTCGTGGCCATGGGTGCGCCTCTTTCTGCTGAGTGCGGTCGTGCGGCGGACGGGTCCGGCGGACCGTGCGGCGGCGTGCAGCGTGCAGCGGGCCGCGGGTTCACGCGGGACGGGCGGGTCAGGTCCGCTCGGCCAGGACGGACCAGACCGGGAGCTGGGTCCGGCCCCGGTCGTCGATCTCCACCTGGGTGCCGGTCTTCGCCAGGAAGCCCAGGGTCACCTCGGCCACGCCCCAGTAGACGGTCCGGCGCAGCTCGGTCACCGACCATCCGGCCTCCTCCAGCACCTGACGGACCGTTTCCTGCGGCACGGACAGCGGTTCGGGCATACCGCCGGGGACCGCGGCGAAGCACAGCATGTCGAGCCAGGCGCCGGGCCGGGCGGCCCGGTGGAGCGCGGCGGCGTACCGGCGGCGGCCGTCCGCGTCCAGGGTGTGGAACAACGCGCTGTCCAGGACCGTGTCGAACCGGCCCTCGAACCCGGTCAGAGCGGTGGCGTCGGCTACGGCGAACTCGATGTCCGCGCCGCCGGCCCGCTCGGTGGCCTGCTCGATCGCCGCGGAGGCGGCGTCGACGGCCGTGACCCGATATCCGCGGGAGGCCAGGAAAATGGAATTGTCGCCCAGGCCGCATCCGGCGTCCAGTACATCGCCGCGTATTCGTCCGAGCCGCTCGAATTCAATCACGCCCGGCTGTGCCTCGCCGATGTCCCAGGGTGCCCTGGTGATACCCGCGTCTCCCAGGAGTTCACCTCCACGATAGACGGCGTTGAAGTCGGCGGTAGCGAAGTCGTAGGTCTGTTCCGTGCCTTTTTTCATGCGCGTCTCCCGGGCTGAGGGGGGGTCCTTCTTCCGGTGCTGCCGAACCAAAGGGATTACCACACGGCGGCCCTGTGCGTAAGGCGCGGGCCGAGGGGTGTCCCGGGTCAAGATTCAGTAGGGAGCGGCCCGCTCCGGTCGTCGCCGGACGGTTTGCGAAAGCATCCCCAGGTGATCTGAGCGGCCGTGTTCAACTGAGGGAATTCCTCAGTCGACACGGGGGCACGCTAGGCGACCGGTCGCTCCCGGTCGCGGTGTGCGGTCTGGAACGTGGAATTCCTTTTGCCGCTCCGGGTGAATCGCAGCTGCTTCGGGAAAGTGGAACATCGAATTTCGCATGTGGTGGCGAGTTCTTCGGGGTGGTCGCCCCGAAGTCGTCCACGTACGATGCCGTAGCGGCAGGGGTAAAAGGCTGTCGAAACTCGGCAGCCCCGTCCCTGTGAGGGCGTCCGCGTCCAGAGGATCTGGAAAGGAAATGCCATTGCGTGACTCAGGGAACTACTCCGATATTTCGAATGCCGAGCTCGTGGGCAGGGCTGCCGAACTCCGGGAAGAACTCTGGAAGAACGCGGCTGAATCCGACCGCGCACGCCGGCTGTCCGACGATCTCGTCGCCCGTGTCACCGCGGCCGGTCTGACCAGGCTCCTGACCCCCCGGAAGCTGGGCGGCCACGAGACCCCGGTCCGCACCCTGCTGGACGTCTGCGTCGAGCTGGGCCGCGGCTGCTGTTCGGCCTCGTGGGTCGCCGGCGTGCTGAACGTCGGGAACTTCGTCGTCTCGCTCTACCCCGACCGCACCCGCGAGGAGGTGTGGGCCGCTCACCCCGACGCCCGCACCGCACTCATCCTGGGCGCCCCGGTCCGGACCGTGCGGAAGGCGGACGGCGGTGTCCGCGTCAGCGGCGAGTGGCCCTACGCGTCGGGCTCGACGCACGCCGACTGGATCGGCGGCCTCGTCCTCGCGGACACCGGCACGGGTCCTCAGCCGCACATGGCGCTGATGCCGGCCGCCGAGGTGTGCGTCCGGGACACCTGGCACTTCGTCGGCATGCGCGCCACCGGGAGCCACACCGTCGTCGCCGAGGACCTCTTCGTACCCGCCCACCGCCTCCTGCCGTACGGGCCGCTGCTCACGGGCCGGACGGACGGGCTGGTCCCGGCGGACCGCCCCTACCGCTCCAGCCTCACCGGCGTGTTCATGGTCGGTCTGATCGGCTCGATGATCGGCGGCGCGAGCGCGGCCCTCCAGTTCGCGCTGGAGCACGCGCCGACCCGCCGGGTGGCCGGCTCCACCTACGCCAGCCAGGCGGACTCGCCCGCCGCCCAGCTGGGTCTGGCCGCCGCGGCCACCCGGCTCGACACCGCGGTGCTGCACGCCCGGCGGCTGGCCGACTCGGTGGACGAGCACGCGAGGGCGGGCGAGAACCCGTCCCTGGACGTCCGGGCCCGGGCCCGGATGGACGCCACCCATGTCGTCGAGCGATGTCGTGCCGCCGTCGAGGAGATCGTCTCGGTGTACGGTTCCTCCGCCTTCGACGAGTCCAACCCCCTGCAACGGATCTGGCGCGACATCGGCGTAGGCAGCCGGCACGCGGGATTCGGCATGGGCGTTCCCCAGCAGGCCTACGGCGCCGCGCTGGTCGGCAAGGACCCGCGCGAGCTGACCATGATGCTCTAGCCCTGCACGGACTGGCCCTGCACGGACAAGTCCCGCACGGACTGGCCCTGCACGGACAAGTCCCGCACGGACTGGCCCTGCACGGACAAGTCCCGCACGGACTGGCCCTGCACGGACAAGTCCCGCACGGC